>JBFJYX010000024.1:0-15565 GCA_041622415.1 Pontiella sp. | reverse complement strand
TCTTGTTATTCACAAAACGCCAGCGTTCGGTGCGCACCGCGCTCTTCGTATACTTAAAGTCGTCGCGCTTGCCGGGGTTCCAGCGGCCGCAGTGAACAAACAGCTCGCGGTCCGGCCAGTCGGCGGCGGGATCTTTGAGCAGCGGCAGCAGGGACCGGCCGTCCAGCTCCTGCATATCGGCCGGCAGTTTAACGCCGGCCAGGTCGCAGAAGGTTTTATAGAGGTCGATATGCGCCGTCAGCGCATGCACATCCGCATTACCGGCGAGAACGCCGTTCCACTGCCAGAACGCCGGCACATGCGTGCCGCCTTCATACGGCGAATTTTTACCGCCCCGCAGGTTGGCATTGAAATGTTTCAGTTTTTTACCGTTCAGCTTTCCGCTGAGGTGCGTGGCGCCGTTATCCGTCATAAAGATCACCAGCGTATTATCCAGCGCCTTCCACTGCTCGAGTTTTTCAAGCATGCGGCCGAAATTATCGTCAATGTTTTCAATCATGCCGTAGCGGCCGGCGGTGCCCTCGTCGTAGCCGAGTTCAGTAAAGCGCTTCGTATATTTTTCCGGCGCCACCAGCGGAGCATGCGGGGCATTCAGGGCAATGTACGCAAAGTAGGGTTTATCCGCCTCATGCTGTTTTTTAATCCACGCCAAGCCGGCATCAAAAAACACGTCGGTGCAGAATCCTCTGGTCTTCACGATGGTATCGTTATGCAGCAGCACATTGTCGAAATAGAGATTTTCCTCGTTCGCCGGAAAATCGCCGTACTTGGTCTGTCCGATCCCGCCTGCACCGTGAATCAGCACCTCGGAAAAACCGCGGCTGCCCGGAAGGTAGGCCTCTTCGTCACCCAGATGCCACTTGCCGAAAATGCCGGTCTCATAGCCGGCGCTCTGCAGCGCCTGCGGCAGCGTGTACGTATCCAGCGCCATCCGCTCACGCTGGAAAATCGTATGCGTCACTCCGTTTTTAAACGGCGCACGGCCGCTCATAATCGCGGCGCGGGTCGGGGCGCAGGTCGGGCTGACCTGGAAATCGCGAAAGCGGACCGCCTGGTCATGAAAGCGGTCGATCTGCGGGGTCTTCACCACCTCGTTGCCCATGCAGGAGAGATCGCCCATCCCCTGATCATCGGTGATCACCAGAATAATATTCGGACGGCTGCCCGCCAGCGGTTGGGCTCCGGCCACCCCCGCAGCCAGGCTCAGGGCCGCGCAAAGCACATTCAACATCGGTCTGCTGTTCATTTTATTCCCCATTCCAGTTTTCAATCTTCACAAAATATCCGGCCGACGGTTTGTCATCGTGGCACGCCAGGAAAAGATATTCGGGCTTTCCGTCTTTCCACAAAATACTGGGACGCTCGCTGCGCGCCAATTTATGCCCGAAATATTCCTCATTGGTCCGATATCCGACCTCCGGCTCATCCCAGTGAATGCCGTCTTTGGATTTATAGATCAGGCCCGGGCGGTAGCCGCCCTTCTTCAGTTTGTCAGCGGGAATCGGATTTCCCATCAGCATATCCCGAACGCCCTGGCGATCCTCAACAATCATGTAATACATGCCGTTGTAATAGAACGCATACGGATCCTCGATATCCACCTGCTCTTCGATATAGCTGATGACCGGGTTGTTTTCATAATTCACATACGGCCCTTCAATCGAATCGCTCTCCGCAAAGGAGATTTCCCGAAAGCCTGTTCGAACCGGATAGCGGTCGGTCATTGATTTATAATAGATCCGGTATTTTCCTTCCGGCGTCACCACAAAGGTGGGGTTCGAGGCATGGACGATATTATAATCCCCCATTTTTCCAGCGGCTGGAATCACCGGATTCAGCGGGCTCTCCGTCCAGGGGCCGTAGGGCGATTTTGCGGTGGCAATGCCCACCTCCTGTTTTGACCCGTTTTCATCTTTGTAGCGGTTCAGCAGGAACACCAGCACATAGGTATCGCCCACTTTGGAGACCTGGGGATTATGATAGCCGGCGTCATCACTCACAAACACATCGCCCACCAGCGTATAGGGGCCCTCCGGCCCGTTCGCCACCCAGTGCACAATCCGGCTGTTTTTGACCCAGCTGCCCTTATTCGGAATGACGGAATTAAAGATGTGCAGCCTGCCCTCGTCATCATAAACCGGCGCCATGCCCCAGGTCCAGGAGTCCTCATCGGCGTCCAAAATATACTTGCCCGGCACCTGTGCCTTGCAGAATTCGGAGACTTCAATCCCCATGACCGGGCCGCAGCATACGGCGGCTAAAACCAAACCCAATTTCCATGCATTTTTCATAATCTGTCTTTCGAATAGATTCCCCATCCATGCCCGGCACCCGCCCGGCACACAATCACCCAAACTTCTTAACGGATCAATATACCCGCATTCCGATTTCCCGGTATCCCTATTAATCAGGATGCCGCCCTTCCGCCCGGCGCGCGTCAAAAACCTGCCTGCGCGCAGCGCATCCCGTCATTACTTATTCAGTAGGACAGGGTTCCGCCGCCCTTCGGGCGCTGTGTCTCATTTTCCCACCAGTCACGCGGACCCTCGGCCTCAATTTCGGACCAGACCCCGAGAAGAATTTTTTTCAGCTCCTCCGTTTTTTCCGGCATCTGCGCCGCGAGGTCGTTTTTCTCTTTCCAATCCCTGGACATATCGTAGAGCTGGAAAGCGGTCAGCGTTTCATCGCCCACCAGCTTCCAGTCGCCCATGCGCATGGCGACCCGGTCGTCGGGCCCGGAAACATGCGTGCGCCAGAACATCGGGGTTTTGCGCTCCACCGCTTTGCCTTCAAACGCCGGCACCATGCTGACCCCGTCGATGGTACGGTCCGCGGGCAGCGCAACACCGCAGACGTCCAGCACGGTGGCAAAAATATCCGAGCCGATCACCGGCACATCGCTCACGGTACCCGGTTTGATATGCCCCGGCCACCGCACCACGCCGGGCACCCGGATGCCGCCCTCATAATCATTGCGTTTACGCCCCCGCAGCCCGCCGGTCGATCCGCCGTTTTTCTCGCTCTGCCCCTCGGGGCCGTTATCGGAGGTAAAAAACAGCAGCGTATTTTCGCTCAGACCCCGCTCCTCAAGCGCATCCATCAGCTGCCCGAGAGCAAAATCGAGCTGCGTAATATTGCCCAGGTGCTTCGCATTCGGATGGCCTTCATACAGCTTCATAAAACGCGGGTCGGTGCCGAGCGGCCGATGCGGCTCGTGCACCCACACCGACATCGCAAAGGGTTTCGACTGGTCCCGCACGTTGTCCAGCCACTGGATCCCTTCGTTGGCGACGATCTGCGCAGAATATCCTTCGATCACGCCCACCGGCTCACCGTTGCGCACGAAGTTATTCGGGTTCCTGTGGCTCGGGGCGGCATTGTTGTGCGTGTAAAACCAGTAATCGTATCCGTGTTCCCCCGGCTGCGGAAACCCCGGCTGATTAAACTGATTTTTCGAAAGCAGGTGCCACTTGCCCACATGGCAGGTTTCATACCCCGCTTCGCGCAGCAGCTCGGGATAGGTGATCTCGCTCGCCCGCAGATGCGCCGGCCCGTTGCCGGACAGGTGACGCCACACCCCGTTGCGATACGGAGTGCGGCCCGTCAAAATGGCCGAGCGCGAGGGCGAACAGACGCCGCAGGCGGCATAGCACTGCGTAAAACGCACGCCCTGCGATGCCAGCTTATCGATGTTCGGGGTGATCATGGTTTCATTGCCGTTGCAATGCGCATCCCCCCAGCCCATGTCATCGGCCAGAAACACCACAATATTCGGCCGCTCCGCGTTTCCATGCGAAATACAGGCCGCACCGCAAACCAGCAACGCAACCAACGCCTGGCTGGATAATCGTCTCATACTATGTTCCATTCTCTCGTATTCAGTCGTACCGGCGCAACAGCACAAACCACACGCCAAACCGTCTTATAGATTAGCAAGTCCACCCCGGCCGGGGTATCCCTGAAAAAGGGTATATTAACCATTTTCCAATCCCTGGAATTTTCCAACCATTGGAACCTTCCAATCGCTGGAAAAACCCGGACGTTTTATTTCCACGTAATTTTGGCTTCACGCGTTTCGGTGTTCACCCAGACCTCGGCATGCTCAAATTTGCGCGTAAACTCCCAGCCATCGGGCGTCGTCCGCGTATAGGGCCCTTTCGGCGGACCGAGCGGTTTTTTAAATTCGGGATAGTCCACCAGCGGACCGGTGGCCAGCTTCCACCCCCAGCTGTACAGAAAATAGGAATAGGGCTGCGCCCCGATCAGGTAACACGCCAGCGCAAACTCCGCCTTCTCTTTCGAGAGCTCCGGCATGTTCGGCTGCATATGCCCGCGCCACGTCCCCTCAACCCCGAGGCGGAACACCGAAATCTTTCCGGCCTTCGCATTCCGCAGCATTTCGTCCCACTCCGCGAGCAGGCTTTCCTTGCCGGATTTCTGGCGCGCATAGTTTTCGAACATGATGGCATCACTCACGGGATAAACGTATCGGGCACTGTCGGAATAGGCATTGTTGGCCAGCAGGATTTTATCGCGGCCCATCTTATATTTGAGCGCCTTCATCATCTCGCCCATCGCCTGTTCAATCTCGTCCTTCTTCTCTTTGCGGAACTCCACATTGCCGTGCATCTGATCAATAAACGCGCCGTCGCAGCCGGCGTCTTTCACGGCTTTGGCCACGGTTTCCACCCACCAGCGGCGGAAGTCGGGATTCAGCACGTCGTAGCACAGCGCCCCGTACCGATCGACCAGCTCCCCCGTTTTAGGATGCGTGACAAGCCACGTTCTGAGCTTCTCGTGTTTCTCCGCGTTCTCGCGGGTGAACGGTTCATTATACGAGGTATAGGGCCAGGCATACGCGGCATTGAAATAGAACAGTACCTTCATGTCGGGATTGGCCTTTTTAAACGCCTTCGCTTCGTGCTTCGCCCCGAGTTCCGCGCCGCCGAGCGGCTTCAGCCCATGCGACTTTTCAATGCAGATAAAGTCAGTCTGCGCCGCAATAAATTCCACCTGCTCCGGATTCAGCAGGCGGTTTTTATCGCCGAACATAAAATAGCGCGGCGTCGTATCCCAACTGAACGGCGGATAATAATCCCTCGGCTTAAACAGCGTCCCGTCGCTGATTTGCAGGGTGCGGGCGGTGGAGTATTCTGATTTGGCCTGCGCAACAGACTGAACCAAAACCAGGGCGGTTAAAATGATCATGGCGTTCTGCATAAATTCCCCTTCTCTTATTGCTGGATGATGGATCGTCATTAAAAAAAATTCCTGAAACCCTCACCGATTGCACGGCCTATTGTTCATAATCGATACGGAAGAATTGCGGTCCCGCGGACACGGCATTCGTTACGGAAACCGGTTCGTCATTTCCGTAGATTCCATGGGTCACCTCGATCCACGGACCGCACACGAGATTCGTGGTCGTCATCACCCTGTAGCCGGCCCCGGAGACCGCCGTCCACGAAAGCGTCATGCCGCCGGGACCTACCGTGATCGCCGTGTCCGGCGCCCCCTTGCGGCCCACGGATACGGCAATGCCGAAATCAACATTCGCCACGCCCCACCGGGCTGACCGGGTCCCGTCCCCGAGATCCGAAGAAACATAGAGCGGGCCCGCGCCCACATCCAATATTCCGGACTCCTGATTCGTATCAAAATCCCAGCCGAGCAATCCCGTCCCCGAACCGAAGATCGCCTGATGCGAATTGCCGGTGGCGGAGTTTTGCTCCAGCCGGGCCGAGGTAAAGCCCGCGGAGACGGCGCTGCCGAATCGGCCCGGGTCCGTCAGGAGCACCGCCCCGTTTTCCAGCCGGAACTCGAGGCTGTCGCCCTTGTTCATATTGATATCGCCGACCACAAAGGTTGAACCGGAAATAATCACCGCTTCCGGTGTCGTTCCGATGGTTGCCGATGCGGCATCGGTGCTTCCGGCGGCATCCAGGGCCGCATCCGTTATGCCGCCGCTCCATCCCCTGACCCGCACATCAAAGGTGAGCGTGTCATTGGTTCCGTCATAATCATAATCCGCGCCGGTATAGGTCACCGCATAAACATAGTCGGATCCTGCGGCCGCGCCCGCAACGGCCAGGTTATTCGTCGACCCGCCCGCCATCAGGGTGTTGCCCGTCACCGCGGTATTGAGATCCGAAAATTCAATCATCGTCTGTGCCGGCCCGACGGTAATCGATATAGCCGCGGGAACGCTTTCATTCAGGCCATCGCTTACCTTGAAGGTAAAACGGTCTTCGCCCGCAAAACCCGGATTGGGATGGTAGGTCAGAGCGGGCGCCGTTCCGGTCAGTATGCCGTTGGTCGGGCCGTCACACACGCTATAGGTCAGGCTGCCGGCCGCCCCTTGCGCATCGGTTCCCGTCAACCGGACAGCCGCCGACGCGTTTTCCAGCAGCATAACGCTTGCTGCATCAGCAATCGGCAGGGAATCGTTCGGATGGATCGTCAGCGTTAAGCCGACTTTCCGGAAAGCGCCCGCCCCGTCCGTCACCCTGAACGCCAAAGCAAACGTACCCTGTTCATAGGCCGCGCCGGAGAGCAGGCCGTTGCCCGAAAGACTCAACCCGGCCGGCAGGCCGGAATCAGAGATGACCTCCCAGGTATACGCACCGTCGCCTCCCGCCGCCAGAAGCTGGCCGGCGTAGGGCTGGCCCACCAATTCCTCCGGCAGCGATCGGGTCTCAATGGTCAAATCACTGTCGGGCACAAAGGCGGAGGTCTCGGACATATAGGCGAGCTCTTTGATCAGGTCATGCCCAAGGGTTACCGCGGTGGCATAATCAGCCGGCAACGCATCGGTATCGGCAATTTGCCGCCCGAAAGAGGACGCCAGCATCATCGATGCATTCATGTAGCGCAAAGGCACCGAAATGTGCAGGGCGTCATCGGATGCCGAAAAGTTCGGAATGGCTTCGTTCAGGCGCCCCATGCCAATAGTGAGCGGGATCGTCTTCCAACCCCTGAAATGATAGTTAAACCACAGATCCGCGCAGTCCTCGCCATTCAGCGCATGGGTGGTCGCGGTGGTGCCGGACGTACTTTCAAATGCTTTGATCCAGTCAAACACCATCGGAACCAGGCTGGGCTGCCCGGCGTCGATCAGCGGCTGCGCATCCGCTCCGGGGTCACTGCCGGAAGCAAACAGGAAGAGGCCCAGGTTGGCATTGTTTTCATTACCCAGCACCGAAACCCTGGCGGCCGTATCGTTGGTTGTCCAAAACCGCGAGCTATAGGTCTGGTTCCCGAAATCAATGACGGCCGATGTCAGTGACGCGGTCCCGTCCACGAGAGCAGCGATGGTGTTCGCAGTAAATTCATGGGTACTGGAGCCTTTGTAATAGTATCGGAAATAATCGTTAAAGGGTTCTGCGGAGACATCGATGGTTCGATATACGACCGCCCCGTCGTTTTCATAGCTCGTCGTATAGTGCGTGTTCGTTGTGTGTGCATCGACGGTGTCCGCACCCAGCGCAGTCAGCCGGCTGATATCTGCGGCGGTCAGGTTGTCATAGATCGTTGTAATGCCCGCATGCTCGAACGTGGGATAATAATTGAGCGTTTCCGCCCGCACGCCCGTAATGATTTTAAGTATCATACTCGCGTTAATCATGGCCTGCGACGTGTAGCCCGAAGCATAGCGCCTCCCCTGCACCCCTTCTGCGTCGTAGGCATAGCCCGCGGGAATCACTTCGATGCCCGCCCCGTTTGCCGCGCGGTAGCAATATTCCCCGAGCGTCTGCGCATCCACGTGATCCGAGCGGTACATCATCAGCATGGGGGTCCCGCCGCCGTTCAGCACCAGCCCCGATAATCTGGAACAGGCCTCATACATCACTTCCGGATAGGCATAGGCCTGCTCCGAGTCAAAAAAGATCACGTATTTATAGCCGCTGGAAATTAAATCCTTCACGCCTGACATTTCCGGATCGTAGTACACGTCCGCCAAAGAATTAGCCGCGGTGGCGCGATAAAAATCCACCTCGAGATCGGCATAGCCCTCCGTCAGGTTGAGCATTCCCTTCAGATATTCGGCGGCATATTGAATGCCGCCGTCGCTGTAGTTCCAATAACTGTAATACGACTCATCGCCGTCATTGGGATAGGCGCCATTGTCCGTATTCAGCTGCCCGGCATGCACGAGCAGGATGCGATTCGACACATCTTCATCACCGAATGCGGGCATAAAGAATGCTGCCGCAAACAGAACGGCCAGCGTTTTGATACTGAGCTTCAGATCTCGCATGCTTTTCCTTAACCCGCCCGCAGCCGATGCCCCGGCTGAACAGGTCGGGATCACAGTTGCCGTTTCCTGTTCATTTACAAAACGGGCAGGCGGATGCCTGCCCGTTGGTTACATTTGAGTGCGTGCGATCCGCTTATTCAGCGAGCTTGAAGAACAGCTGCGGGCTGCTGCCGACGGCATTGGTCACCGGAGATGTCACGCCGGATTCCGCAACGCCCCATCCGTCTTCATCCCAGAGATGCGCATTGGTCAGCACATTGTACGTTCCGCCGCCTTCCCAGGAAAAGACCAGCTGGCCGCCTGTTGTGGAGAGGGCGATATCCGGCACGCCGCCCGGATCCACCTTGATGCTGAAGTCAACCCGGAACAGATTCCACCGCTGATAATTCGCACTCGGGACTCCCCCGAGGTTGGCCGAAGTCACGTAGAGCGGATTGGTTTCGGCCACGATACCGTTGATGGCATACTGGGTGGCATTGAAGCGGGTCGCCAACAGGCTGTCCGCCCCTTCACCGATGACCACCTGGTGGCCGTAACTGTTATTCGTCTCCCTGTACGTGACGCCCGTAAAGCGGTTCAGTTCTGCGGTCGCCACACTCTTGCTGCCGGCTACAGCGAGGTTCTGGATCGTAATGCCCAGCGTCTCACCGGACTGCATCACGCCGTCGCTAACCGACCAGCCATTGGCATTGAGCGTCACTGCAACATCATTGGTTCCGATCACCGCGGCACCGTTGAGCGCATTCACGTCCGCCTCCGATCCGGTAAACGCGGTGGAGGCCGTACTGCCGTCGAAGGCTTCGACCAGCACGTCAAACGTCAGGGTATCGTTAATAGCATCCCCGTCCACATCCGCGCCGCTGTAGGTTACCGAATAGATATAGTCATTGCCGGAAGCCGCACCGACCACCGTAAGGTTGCTCGCGCTTCCATTGGCCAGCAGGGTATTCGCATTCGTGGATGCATTCAGCTCGGTGAACGAAATAACCACTCCGCCCGGATCAACCCATACCTTGACCGTGGCCGGAGCACTGTCCTGCGAACCGTCATTGACCGTGAACGTAAAGCTGTCGGCCCCTTCATGGCCCGGATTCGGCGTATAGGTCAGGTTCGGCGCGGTACCGCTCAGCGAGCCATAGGCCGGAGCGCCGACCGAATAGGTCAGGCTGCTGCCCTCCGGATCACTGCCGCTCAGCGTAATCACCACATTGGATCCAGATTCGGTAAACACCTGTTGGGCATTCGCGGTGGGCGCAAAGTTCGTCACCGTTATGGAAATGGTCGCCGGATCACTGGCCAGCAGTCCGTCGAAAACGGAGAAGGTAAAGCTGTCCGCTCCCTGATATCCCGTGTTCGGCGTGTAGATCAGAGCCGGAAGTGCACCGTTCGTGCTGAGCGTTCCGTTGACCGGCTGCGACTCCACCGTATACGTCAGGTTGCTCGGGCCGTTATCCGCGTCGGTGCCGCTCAGCATGATATCCAGCGGGGTGTTGATCACCGCAATGACACTTTGTGTATTCGCGACCGGCATCACATTCGTTACGGTAATCGAAACCGTAGCGAGCTCACTGGCAAGCTCCCCGTCGTTCACGGTAAAGGTAAAGCTGTCGGCTCCCTGAAGCCCGTTCGCCGGGGTGTACGTCCAAACGTTCGTTGCGCCTGTAAGCGTGCCGTTCGTCGGCGAATCCACGATCGAATAGATCAGGTCGCTGCCCTCCGGATCGACCCCGTCCAGCGTAATATCCACCGGAACGTCGGGATACGTGGTTACACTTTGATCCGAGGCCACCGGCGCCAGGTTTATCCCCTCGGCCGAACCTTCATACAGATAAACCGACTGAAGCGAGCGGCTGAATTCATTATCCTGCGCGTAGACCGCAAACCGGTAAGCGGTGGCGAAGTCGAAGGACGCCATATTACCGGATGCCTCCATGATGCCGTCGATGGAATATTCCCAGTCCGCCCCGCCGAAACCGTCAGGCAGAACGCTGATGGAAACCGGCGTTGTGGCACCGGCAGCAAACTGGACATTATCGCCGGAGGCATCGAGGTTGGTCACCGAGCTTCCGTCCGTAAAGTTCAATCCCTGATTCCCGCCGGCAGCGGTTACTTCAGCGCCGATACTGTACACGGAGTTGTCAACCGCAAAGGGGTCAAAGCCCGAGTAGGCCGTCAGATCCGTATTCGTGCTGACCAGGCCGAAGGACAGCCGGTTTTGCAAGGAGGCCACAACACTGTCGGAGGTATAGAAAACGACCAGGGTAAAGCCCTCGGCCGACTGGAACGTATTCGTCGAATAGGCAATGGCGCGGTTCTGGTAATTGGCATTGTTGTTCACAAAGACCAGATCCTCGTTTTCCTGCCAGCTTGCGGGGGCATCGATGGTATTGTTCGCCATCCCGCCGCCGATGCCGTTGGTGTTTACACCCAGCCCGTCGCCGTCAAAGGTGTCCTGAAATACAACCGCCGCGTGGGCAGTTCCGGCCAGCAGCATCCCTGCCAGCACCGTTGCTCTCCCTATCCATTTCTCTCCCATGATCCATTCCTCACTTATTTTTTATGTTGGATGAATGTACAGACATCGGAAAAAACAGGCGCCTTTTCCGATTCACCAACATACTTTATAAGCTTCGGATTTTCCGGCCATCCCCATTTTTCACGATGCCGCCCCGCCGCAGGGGATGCCGGAATATCGTTCCAATCCCTGGAACCGGGCGGCAGCTCGCGATCAACGCGCTTTCGTGACCGCCGAATAGTGGCCGTAGCGGTTTTCATCCACGACCATAAACTGCACACGGGCGACGCCGGCCGGAACCGGGGCGGAAACTTCGTATCCGCCCGCACGGATTTGAGCCGGGATTTTGACCCGGAAGCCGATGGCGGGATCTCCGCGGCTGAAATCCTCCCCTTTGGCATGCTCTCCTCCCGTAGCCCCTTCCTCCGGGTAGTAGAGAATATAGGCCTCGGCGGCTTTGACCGATTGGGGGTCGAGCTGGAGCAACGCGTTGCCATCCCCTTTGCGGAAGGTGACGCTCCTGATTTTTGCACTCGGCAGCGTTGCACCTTTGAAGGCGGGATTCCGGTGGGGAAGCTCCGCCTGGTTTTCCACCAGGTTGCGGTTCAGCTCTTCCGACAGTTCCTGCAGGACGCCGGCATATTCCGGATTCGCGCTGAGATCCTCCTGCTCTTCAATGTCGGCATAGGCCCCGTTGTTGTAGAGACGGAAGAGGGAATAGGTTCCGGTCTGGAAATGGCGATAGAGTTTGTAGTCGCCTTTCCGGATGGCCGCGCGCTGGGCGTTATGCGGGAAATGCCAGAACAGGCTTTCGCGCTTATGCCCTTCCGCATCGAACACATCCGCGGCCTTGCCGTTCAGCACCGGCGTAATATCCAGCCCGCTCAGTTCCGCATAGGCCGCCTTCGGAATCGTCGATGACGTCAGCGTCAGAATGGTCGGGAAAAAGTCCAGCTGGTTGACCATCGTTGCGCATTCCGTTCCGGCCGGGATGCCGGGTCCGGTGATGACCATCGGAACGCGGATGCCGCCTTCATCGGTATGCTTTTTGCCGGCCTTGAGCGGATAGTTATCCGAGAGGATTTCCTTGCCCTTGATTTCCGCACCGCCGTTATCGGAGGTGAAAAAGACATAGGTGGTTTCGATCAGCTTTTTGCCGGGGTTTCTCGGATCATCCGTCGTTTTGAGCAGCTCCATCAGCCGCCCGAGGCTCCAGTCCACGGAAGTCACCATGGATGCAAAATAAGGATTCTGCTGCCCCGGACGCGTCATGGCGCCTTTTGCCGGCGGGAACGGCTGCCCCAGCTTTTTGCAATAGTATTCCAGCAGCTCCCCGTTGCGGGTGAGCATCGGCCAGTGCACCATCCAATGGCAGAGGTTCAGGAAAAAGGGTTCTTCCTTATGATCCTGAACAAACTTGAGCGCCTCTTCGGTCAGTTCGTCATACGGATAGGAAATCCCCTCCGGAAAATCTTTCGAGAACGGCGGATACTTTTCCTTGCTCAGCGGATACTTGCGGTCATCGGCCGTGGCAAAATCTTTCGTGCGGTCCCCCATGCCGCGGTGAATCCCGCGGGTTTGGTTCACCGACTCAAAACCGAAGGCCGACGCATTCAGGCCGTTATGCCATTTGCCGAAATGGCCGGTCCGGTAGCCGTTCAGTTTCATCGCATCCGCCAGCGTCATATGATCGAGATCGAGGTAGGCCCCCAGGAAGGGCTCCTGGAATTCCTGGTCTTTTCCAGGCTTTGGAATACTGGCGCCGGTTACATGGGTGTAGCGCAGTTTTGCCGGGTGCTGCCCCGTGATGATGCCCGCCCGCGAGGGGGCGCAGGTCGGCGCCGGCGAGTAGCCCTGGGAAAAGCTCATGCCCCGGTCCGCCAGTTTGAGCAGGTTCGGCGTTTCATACGGGCACGGGTCCCCCAGATCATTGAGCTTTTCCACATCCTGCCAACCCAGATCATCCACATAAAAAATGATGATGTTCGGTTTTTCCAATGCAGCCGCCGAAAGGCCCAGCCCCGCAATTAAACCCAGAATAGACATTGTTTTTTTCATACTGTTTCGTTCCCTGTTGGTTAACCCTGCGGCGCGCGTTCCGCCGTGATTTTACAGAACCCCCGGCGTTCCTGATTTCCATTCGCATCCATGATCACCCTGAACGCGAAAATCCTTTGCGCTATAATCACTCGAAAAGACGCCCGGGGCGAGTCCCGGGCTGATCTATTTACCGGCCACAACGCCCGCCGTTTTTAAATCCAGTTCGTAAACTATAGACGGGAGCCGATATGCACATCGCAATTTTCAGCGATGCGCTCCTCTTCGTTTTTTGGCAGAAATGGAGCCGCGGCATTAATTCCCTGCTATTCCGCAAACGCTCTGCTAAAAAAACGCACCAACCTGAGAACACGTATGCGCACAATCTTCATCCTCTGCCTTCTGATGGCGGGAATTGCACCGGCCCCGGCCGCGGAAGTTTTCCAATCCCTGGAAACCCTTTCGCTGAACCGGCTGGAGCAGCTGCGTACCGAGACGGAAGAAGAGCTGGACCGGCTGGCGAGCTACAGCATGCGCAGCGGCATCGGAACCGCCGGCTACCGCTCCGCGCCTCATCAGGACCCCCACCATACCGAATGGATCAGGATTTCGCTGGAATCCGAAACCCTCATTGATCAGATCGTGCTCACCCCGATCATCCGCCGCGATACCAGCCTCGGCCTGCACGGGGACGGCTTTCCGGTCGATTTCAGAATTCTGGCCGGAACGGATGCCGACCCGGAGGGCACG
Source organism: Pontiella sp. (assembly GCA_041622415.1). Taxonomy (GTDB): domain Bacteria; phylum Verrucomicrobiota; class Kiritimatiellia; order Kiritimatiellales; family Pontiellaceae; genus Pontiella. The sequence continues at coordinate 2,006 of JBFJYX010000024.1, read as the reverse complement.
GAAATCGCGGCCTTCACGGAAAAGGATCAGCTGCTTCCCCGAATCGCGCCGCTGATCATTGAACTTTCTCCGCGCAATGTCTCCTGGATCAAACTGGAAGCCGCGGCACTGTCCCCGCGGGACTGGGACAACCAATATATACTCCAGCTCTCGGAAATCATGGTGTTCAGCGGGTCCGAAAACGTGGCCCTGCACCGCCCCGTGGACGTCTCTTCCAGCACGGGACAAACCAACCCCTCCCGCCAGACCACCACGCTGGTCGATGGCCAGGTCCCCTACCTGATGGACGCCGCGACCGGCGATAAAAGCATCGCCTTTCTGAGCGATGTCAAAGGCGTTGAACGTCCAACCCTGACCATTGATCTGGGGCAACCGCAGCCCGTCAACCGCTTTCATCTGCATACCCCGGAGCTGTCCGACACCATTCCCCAGTCGGCAAAACCGGCGGTCGGCGTTCCGCGTCATCTGCAGGTGGAAGGGGCGGAACAGGCTGATTTTTCCGACGCCGTGCTCCTCGTGGATTTTCAGCGCGACAACCTGTTCGATGCAGCCCCCATCATTATGCGGCGCTTTCCGGAAACCCGATGCCGCTATGTGCGCCTGACGATACTGGAGCCCAACGAAGAGCGGGAAGACCCCACGTTCGGCTGCGCTGAAATTGAACTGTTTTCCAAGGGCCGGAACGTTGCGCTGAATAAAAAAGTATCCCTCGGCTACCCCTTCAGCAAAGTAAACCGTTCCATGGATACCATAACGGACGGCCGCAATCTCTACGGCGATGTTCTCCCCATTCGGACCTGGATGAACGAGCTTGCCCGCCGCCATGAACTTGAAAAACAGCTGCCCCGAATCCGGGCCGAAATTGACCGGCGCTACGCCGCCCAGAAAAAGATCCTGCGCCGGGTCAGCTGGCTCGCCGCCCTGCTGGCGGCCGGCATCGGCTTCACGATCCTGTTGAGCCGCAATCTGCAGATGCGCCGGATCGTGCGGCTCAAGACCCGCTTCGCCGCAGACCTGCACGATGAACTGGGCGCCAATCTCCATGCCATCGGCCTGCTCGGCGATATTGCCAAAGAGGCCGCCCATACCCCGGACGTGCTGGTCAAAGCCCTGGATAAAATCCGGGCGCTCACTGAACGCAGCGGCGAAGCCGCCCGTCACTGCGCCGAGATGCAGGAAGCCGAAATTTTCGGAAAGCTCCCCGACGATATGCGCCGCACTGCGAATCGCATGATGACCGATATAGATCACGAGATTGCGATTGAGGGCGAAGACGTCCTGGAAAAACTCCCGCCCCGCACCAAAGCCGACCTCTTCCTGTTCTACAAGGAAAGCCTGGTGAACATCAGCCGCCATTCCGGAGCGAAAGCGGTCCAAATCCGTCTGTCTGCCGATCCTTCAAAAATCACACTCATCATTTCCGACAATGGCCAGGGGCTTTCCGGCGGGGTTCCGTCCTCGCTGAAGCGTCGCGCGCGGCTGCTGGGCGGGCAGGTTTTGGCCGGCCCGTTCGAATCCGGCGGCACCAGCATCACGCTGACGTTCTGCCCGGCCCGACTTAAATTCAGGAGAGCGAAATCAACATGAAACAGAAAATCAACATTATGCTGGTGGAGGACAATCCGGAATACCGGAACGTCATCGGGTTTGCCATGGAGCAGGAAGAACACATGGACCTGACGCACGAGTTCGGTCTGGCCGAACGGGCGCTGCAGAGTTTCCAAAGCCTGGAAACCCGCTCCGAGCCGGATGTTATCCTGCTCGACCTGAACCTGCCCGGCATGTCCGGCCTCGAAGCCCTGCCCTATTTCATTAAAGCCGCACCGCATTCCAGCGTCATCGTCCTGACCCAGTCCAACCAGGAAGCCGATGTGCTGCGCGCGATTGCACAGGGGGCCCGGGGGTATCTCCTGAAATCCGCGACCGTGCAGCAGATCAAAGACGGCATCCGGACGGTCGCCGACGGCGGCTCGACACTCGACCCCAAGGTCGCCCGGTTTATTCTG
>JBFJYX010000023.1:0-15565 GCA_041622415.1 Pontiella sp. | reverse complement strand
GTGCTGCACACCTTGGCGATTGCGAAAGAAGCCGGCGTGGAGTACGACCTCAACCGCATTAACGCCGTGTCCAAAAAATGCCCGAATATCTGCAAGGTTTCCCCGTCGTCGCACTACCACATCGAAGACGTGCACGCGGCGGGCGGCATCAGTGCCATCCTGGCGGAAACGGCTAAGAAAGAGGGGCTGCTCAATCTCGACTGCCCGACCGTGACCGGTAAAACGCTCGGCGAAAATATTGCCGGCGCCAAGAGCCTCGACCTCGAATGCATCCGCACGGTTGAAAACGCTTACTCGGAGACCGGCGGCCTCTCCATTCTCTGGGGCAACCTGGCGGAAGGCGGCTGCGTGGTGAAGAAAGCCGGCGTTGATCCGAAGATGCTGGTGCACACCGGCCCGGCGGTCATCTTTGAATCGCAGGAAGAGGCGTGCGAAGGCATCCTGGCCGGCAAGGTCAAAGCCGGCGACGTGGTGGTCATCCGCTACGAAGGACCGAAGGGCGGACCCGGCATGCAGGAAATGCTCGCGCCGACCTCCTACATCATGGGCCAGGGACTGGGCGACAGCGTGGCGCTGATCACCGACGGACGCTTCAGCGGCGGAACGCACGGCGCCTGCATCGGCCACATTTCGCCGGAAGCGGCGGAAGGCGGACCGATCGGCCTGTTGAAAGAGGGCGATATCATCGAAATCGATATCCCGAACAACAAGCTGGCGGTTGCCCTGTCCGAGGAAGAGCTTGCGGAACGTCGTTTGGAGTGGAAGGAGCCGGAACCGCGCTTCACCACCGGTTGGCTTGCGCGCTATGCCAAGATGGCCACCAACGCAAGCAACGGAGCGGTTCTGCAGGGATAACGTGTCACCGAAACTATATCGATTCTGGATGAGCACGCTGGCGGTTTCGCTGGCGTGTTCCGCCGCAGGCGGGCTGCGCGAGCGCGAAGAGGACATCACTCGGCGCTCCGAAGCCAAGCGGGAAGCCGAGAAGGGCAACGCTTCGTCTGCGCAGAACGATGACATTGCACATGCAGCCTTCGGTTCGGGAACCTATCCCTCGGCGGGCAGTTCCTCTTCCGGCGGGTTTATGTCGGACTTCTGGGGCTGGCTGGTGATGGCGCCCTTTGCTTACCGCGTGAATGATCCCTCGGCCGCCCTGGACGATGAGCACGGGGAGTGGGCCACGGAAAAACGCTCCCTGTTTCCGCATCATGAACGCGGCCAGGCGACGGTGCCCTATGCGCGCTTCGACTATAATTTCCAGTGGGCGGACAAAGTGGATGCCCACGACGCGCGCATTGAGGCCGGCTATAAATTTTTTGCATTTCACGCCCGGTTCACCCACTACAAAGATACTTTGGGCGATACGCTTGATGTGAATCAGTACTACGGCATGCTGCGCTACGGCGGCCTGCGGCCGGATACCCTGCCGGGTTCGTTCGAGATCAGCGCGGGCGGCGGTGTGGTGCACCATTCCGGTATCGGTGATGACTCCTCCGGTGCGTTTACCTTCGGGATCAAATATTATCCCGTGGAGTGGGCGGGCGTCGAATTCCGCCCGGCATTCTACCGCTGGGATGAAATCTTCATTCGCGATTATGATGCGTCGGTCAGCCTCGGCGGGCGCTTCCTGCAGGGACGCGCCGGCTACCGCTGGATCTGGGACCAGGGTGTCGTGGATCTGCAGAGCGGCCCCTACGCGGGTCTGTCGCTCTCGTTTTAAGGCCTGTCCCGCAGCCGGATTTCCGCTTTCCAAGGATTGGAAACGCGCGTAAAGTTTTTCCAATCATTGGAACGGGAGCGAGCAATGGCCAATACATTCACCGGGCGGTTGAAAAAATTCGTGCATTTTATTCAGCACGATCTTTGGCGCCTGGACCTGGTGCACGATACGAAACTGCGGTCGTTCGGGGTCGAATTCCTGCGGGTGAACCATCTGGTGCTCAAGGGCGTGAAGGACGACAACTGCCATTTGCACGCCGCGGCGCTGACTTATTCCACGCTCATGGCGCTTGTGCCGTTCCTGGTGATTCTCTTCTCCATTGCAAAAGCGATCGGCTACAGCCAGGCCGAGGAATCGCTTCTCGAATTTGCCGCGGATATGCCGGAGGCCATCCAGACGTTTATTCACCGGCTGCTCGAAATTGTCCAGTCCGTCAATCCCGCGGCGCTCGGAACCGTGGGCGGCGTCATCTTTCTGTACATCATTTTCAAGCTGCTCAGCGGCATCGAGGAATCGTTCAACCAGATCTGGGGGGTGCATGCCTCGCGCACCATTTCGGATAAAATCCGCAACTATCTTTCGGTGCTCGTCATTGCGCCGTCGCTGATGCTGCTGGCCAATGCGGGTTCGGCATTCATCACCGCCTACGCCGGGCGCGTGGAATGGCTGGGCGCGCTGGTGAGCGCCTTCATGCAGTTGGCTCCGGTCATTGTGCTGGCGCTCGCTTTTGTGGCGATCTTCATATTCCTGCCTAACACGCGGGTGGGTTTCCGCCCGGCGGCCATCGGCGGTCTGACCAGCGCAATCCTGGCCATACTCGTGCAGTTTATCATCCTCAAGTTCAGCACGGCTTTGTTTCAGAAATACACGATCTACGGATCCTTCGCCTCTATTCCGATCTTCCTGTTCTGGCTGCATCTCAACTGGACGATTCTGCTGTTCGGCGCGGAGCTGGCCTTTGCCGTGCAGAACCGCGATACCTATGCCGAAGAGCAGGCCGCCGTCCGTGCCAGTATGATTTCCAAGCTCTGGGTCGCCTATGCGGTCATGCAGGAAGCGGTCCGTGTATTCCAGGGTGAGGAAGCATCGGTGCACACCGCGGCCTACGCCCGCAGCAGAAATATCCCGATCCGCCTGATGAACGAGGTGATTGAGGTGCTGACCCGCGAGCACCTGATCGGCCCGGTCTCCACTGAGGGGTTGGATGCCTTTGCCCTGCTGCAGGCCCCGGAACACGTTACGGCTAAAAAAATCTATGATCTGATGATCCATGACGGCTCTTCCCCGCAGGACCTCGGGCTGGCCGAGGACCTCGTTGCACACGAAGTGCTCGCCGCCATGGATGTCTCGCTCGGCGCATCGCTCGATCCCATCACCCTCCGCAGGTTTATGGAAGATGATGCCTGATGTAGACGAAGCTGCCGGCTTCGCCGCCGTCCTTCGCCATTCGTGCTCAACGGAGCTGGAAGCTCCGTCTACGATCTGGCAAATTCCCGCCCATGATTTCAGATGCAGAACAGAGTGAAGCGGTCAGTACCCCAAGAGGCGTTTACGATTTGCTGAAAGGCTACTTATCGACCAACGGCGTTGTCTATCTGCCGGCGCAGGTCGGAACGTACGACGGTAAGGAGGCCGAAGTCCGGGAGCCCCAATCCGTATCCTTCAAAGCGGTCGCGGAGCTGGGCGATTTTGATCAGGGCACCGTGGGCTTCCGCTGCACCAGCTATCAGAACGAAGAGGTCATCATTATCGATGCCGCCAGCACGGCATTGGCCCTGGAGCAGGCTGATCAGGAGATCCCGGTCCTGGTGCTTGAACTGGACACGCTGAAGCCGGGGAAGCGCGGCGTGACGCGCGCCGCATTCAGTAAATTCATCACGTCCGGCAGAGGCCGTTCGTGGCTCAGCTTTTCGCAGCCCGATGCGCCGCCGGAAAAAAAGGCGGGGGGAGAGGCCGAGTGGAAACCGCCCGTACGCCATAAGCGCGATTTTGTGGAGCTGGTTTCCGAGATCGATTTTGAAAACGAGCTGAATGAAGAGCAGCTGGCGGCGGTTAGAGCTCCGGACGGGCCCACGCTTGTGATTGCTGCCGCGGGCACCGGTAAAACGCGGACGCTGATTTATCGCCTGGCCTACCTGGCCACGCAGAAAAAAGTTCATCCCGACAACGTGCTGCTGCTGACCTTCACCAACAAGGCCGCGCGGGAAATGCTGGAGCGCACCCACCAGCTGGTCGGGAACCAGTTCGGCAGTTATGACAGCGGAACATTCCATTCTTTCGCAAACCGCGTACTGCGGGCCGGGGCCGGCCGAATCGGGTTTGGCCGAGATTTCACGATCCTGGATTCCGACGATGCCAAAAAGCTGATGCGCACGTGCATCGATGAAATCGGAGTTTCGAAAAAACACTTTCCGAAGCCCGAAGTGCTGCTGAGCCTGTTCGGGGTGGTCAGCGGCCGGATGGGCGACCTGACGGCGGCGATTGACGAGGAGTTTGAATATTCCGACGTCGAGGCCGACGATGTCATCAAGGCGCACAATCTCTATCAGCAGAAAAAAAAGGAATCCAATTCGATGGATTTTGATGACCTGCTGATCTATGCCCACAAGCTGCTGCTGGAGCATGAGGATATTCGGCGTCACTATCAGGATGAGTTTAAATATGTGCTCGTGGATGAGTATCAGGATACCAATGCCATCCAGGCCGAGCTGGTGCACCTGCTGGTGCAGACGCACGGCAACCTGATGGTGGTGGGCGACGATTTCCAGAGCATCTATTCGTGGCGCGGTGCCGACTTCCGCAACTTCCTTGAATTTGAAAAGACCTATCCCGGCACGCAGACCTTTAAGCTGCAGACCAACTATCGCTCCACGCCGGAAATCCTGGATGTGGCCAACGAGGTGATTGCCGGCAACCCGGAACAGTTCCAGAAGGAGCTGCAGGCGGTGCGCGCAAGTGATGTGCGGCCGAAACTGGTGAAGGTGCGCGACGGCTCGGTGCAGGCGCGCTACGTGATCGAAAAGGCCGAGGAACTGCGCCGCAGCGGTACGGCCCTGTCGGACATGTGCGTGCTCTACCGCTCGCATTTCCATGCCATGGAACTGGAAATGGAACTGAACCGCGCGGGTATGCCCTATGCCCTGACCTCCGGCATGCGCTTCTTTGAAAAGGCCCATATCAAGGATGTCTGTACGGTCCTGCAGCTGCTGGTGAATCCCGCCAACGAGCTGGCCTTTTCGCGGCTGGTTCAGCTCTTCCCGAAGGTCGGGGCCAAAACCGCATCTAAAATTTTCAGGAAGCTCGGGGGGCGCATCAACCTGCAGCGGCCGGAAGCCTGCGCCGAAGTGCTCGCGAGCCTGCCGGCCGCGGCCCGGGAAGATTGGGAAAAGATCCAGGACATTTTCCCGGCCTACCGCGAGGAAAACCTGTCCAACGATCCGGGTGAAATCATCTTCCGCTTTGTGAAGGCGTTCTACAAAGAATACATGGTGGAGAATTTTGACAATCATAAGTTCCGGCAGGAGGACATCGACGGCCTGATCGACTTCACCGTGAAGTTTGATTCCGCCGAATCGTTCCTGCAGGAAATTGCGCTGCTCACCAATATGGATGCCGAAGGCGGCAACGCCCCGGCTGAAGAGGAGCAGCGCGATTCGATCCGCCTGAGTACGGTGCATCAGGCCAAGGGGCTGGAATGGAATGTCGTATTCATTCTGTTTGTGAACGAGGATATGTTCCCGAGCAAAAAGTCGGTGGAGGAGGGCGGCGACGCCGAGGAGCGGCGCCTGTTTTATGTGGCCGTCACCCGTGCCGAGGATGACCTCTACATCTGCTCGCCGATGGTGCGCCGCCAGCGCGACGGCGGCATGATCTTCCTCGATCCCTCGCGGTTCATTTCCGAAATTCCCGAGGACCTGCTGGATACGGACGGCGGCGGATTTTATTGATGTAGACGAAGCATCCTGCTTCGTTGCCCCGCATGGCATGCCCCGAAGGTGCTCAACGAAGCAGGATGCTTCGTCTACTTTCGGGAGGTTGAAAAATCCACAATCACCGGCAGGTGGTCCGATCCAACATTGGGGCCGAGAAAACGGTTGTGGATGATGATCTCTTCCGAGTGCAGCACGTGGTCGATCGGAATCTTCAGGAAGAACCGGTTAGCCGGCCAGCTGGGCTGGAATCCGAACCCCTTCATGCTGTTTTTCAGGCCGCTCTCTTTTTCCAATGTCTGGAAATGCGGCGACCAGGGCGATGCATTGAGGTCGCCGATCAGCAGAACCGGAAGCGGGCGGCTGGCGACCACGGCCGGCAGGGCCCGGAGCTGACGATTACGGGATTCGGCATAGGATCCGCCGATGGGCGGAAGCGGGTGGGTGCCGATAAAGGAAATCTCACCGAGCGGCGTGTGGATCGTGGCGAGAATCGTCGGAATCTCGGTTTCGCTGATGGACGTCACTTCGGGATTGGAAAGCGGCAGCTTGCTGAACAGCTTGATGCCGAAGCAGTCATCGCGCGGCTGCTCCACATGGTGCGGATAGGTTTCGTTTAAAACCTGCAGTTGCCGATTCCATTTGGTGGTGACTTCTTCGAGCAGCAGAATATCCGGGTCGGCCTGCCGAATGGCGGACAGCACCTGTTCGGTATTTCCGTTCAGGGCGTTGATATTCATCAGCATGGCCCGGACGGGTTCTCGGGTCGGGGCGGCAGATTTGCCGAAATAGAGCGGCAGCACGGGGGCATAGTTGACCGCCGCCAGCAGTACCATCGCTACGGCTTTGCGATTCATCCGTTGCCAGAGATAGATGGCGATGATGAGAAGGCCCAGCTGCATGTACTGCACCCGGAAATGGGAAAACAGGTCGAGGAACCAATGCAGGCGGCCGAGGAACCCGAACACGGTGGCCACCGTCAGTCCGGTGGCCAGAATGTTGATGATGCCTGTCAGCGTGACCGCTGATTTTTCCCGCTTTTTCATCATGAAAACCTTTTCGTAACAGCGCATCCATCTGGACGGCCGTCCAGCTGGATGCGGCTTCAGACGTCGATGATCATTCCGCACCACTTGCCGTCGCCGTCGCGCGCGACCTCTTTGCAACCGAGCTCCATGAAGGTGCCGGCCACGGCGTCGGCCTCGATTTCGCGGATGCCGCTGAGCAGGAGCCGTTTTTTGGCGGCGCGCTTCAGCATGGGCGCGGCTTCGAGCAGGACGGAGGTGAGGATGTTGGCGCAGACGAGGTCGGCGGGTTTGCTGTTCCAGCCGGGCTGCAGGACATCGGCCTGGAAAAAGTGGATCTTTCCCTCTATCCCGTTGCGCGCGGCATTGGTGTTGCACTGATCGACGCAGACGGGGTCGTAGTCGAACGCGACGACGTCGGGAACGCCCAGTTTGATGGCGGCGATGGACAGAATGCCGCTGCCGGTTCCGGCATCAATCATGGAATTGATTTCCAATGATTGGATGGAGGCCTCCAGCGCTTCGAGGCAGAATTTGGTGGTGAAATGCCCGCCGGTTCCGAAGCTGAGCCCGGGATTGATGACAATATTGACCCGGTCGTCATTCGGTACCGGTTCCCACTCCGGTACAATGCGCAGGTTTCGGCCGAGTTCCATGGTCTTGAAATGGTGCTGCCAGAAGGTGGTCCAGTCCTGCTCTTTATATTCCTTCGCTTCAGCGTGCTCAATAAACAGATCGTCCGGCAGGGTCTTCTGCACCAGCTGGGCTTCGACGAGGGAGTCGAAGTAGATTTCTACCTGGGCGCGTTCGGCGTGGGGATGGCTGACCTCGATCGGTTCTCTGCCGAGGGTGTCGCGTACCCATTCGCAGACCAGTTCTGCATGTTCGGCCGGCACCAGCAGATTGAGCTGGCCGCCGCAGTTTTTGTTATCATCCGTCATAGTTTAACTTTCCAAGCGAGGTTCGATGGCCTGGTTTTGCGTTCATGGAGGGCGAGGCCCTGCGGTTTGGAAGAACTACGCCAGGTGCCGGCTCTGCCGCGCCATGGCAGTAGACGGTTTTGATCCGGATGTGTCACGTTTTTCGAAACCGAATTTTTTCAGGAAGCCGGGCACGTCGGGGCGGTTGCCGCGCTGGTAGTCGGTCCACAGCGCTTCCGCCACCGTCCGCTCATCCATGTTTTTTTCAGTGACCAGAAATTCCAGAATCAGTTTCGCCAGCCGCACCAGGTGCAGATTTCCGGTGGTGTCGGTTTTCCGGTAAAGCCAGTCGGAAAAATGCATAAAGTCGGCAAAAGGAGAGGGGTTCTTTGACGGGGGCAGGCCGGCGGCGTTGTGCCGGTTTTGCCAGAGGAGGGGGGCGGTTTTGATAAACTGTCCGTTGTTGACGACGAGGTTCCAATAGCGGCCGAAGCGGTTGATGCGCTGCATCTCATCGAAGGAAACCCGGCTGGTGCTGAGGATTTCGTAGGGGGCGTGGGGGGCGTAGACCATGTTCCAGTCGCTGGAATGCCGGGCGATCGGCGCACCGCGCAGCCGTTTCAGGATGCCGAGCTGGATTTCCTGCGGGTTGAGGGCAAGCAGGCGGTTGAAGCCGTCCTCAAAGCTGGCGAGGTCTTCGCCGGGCAGCCCGGCGATGAGGTCGGAATGGATGTGCACGCCGGTTTCGGTGCGCAGGCGGCGCATGTTGGTTTCGATTTTTTCAATATCGAGCGGGCGCTGGATACGGTGCGCGACGGCTTCGTTGAAGGTCTGGATGCCGATTTCAAACTGCAGCATACCGGGCGGGCAGTCTTTCACGGCGTCCATCAGCTCATCGGGTAGCTGGGAGGGGATGATCTCGAAGTGGAGCATCATGCCGGGTTGGTACCGGGCTTTGAAAAAGTCGAGGACCTTGAGCGCAAAGCGGATATCGATGTTGAAGGAGCGGTCGACAAATTTAAAGTTCAGCGCCCCGCGGTCGAGCAGGTTGGAAAAGGCTGGAAAGAGCCGGTCTTCGGGGAAATAGCGGACGCAGGGGTCGAGCGATGACATGCAGTATTCGCAGCGGAACGGGCAGCCGCGCGAGGCTTCCACATAGAGGGCGCGGTGTTGGATGTCTTCGTCGGAATAGAGGTCGTAGGGCAGCTCAATCTGCTCAACATCGACCGGCTCGGCTTGGATGATTTTTTTACCACGGAGGCTCGGAGACACGGAGTCATCACCATGATGTTCACTTCTCAGTGCCTCTGTGTCTCTGTGGTGAATTAATTCCCCGCAGAGTTTCGGGAATTCGATTTCGCCTTCGCCGCAGATGATGTGGTCGGCATTGGGGAAGATTTCCTGCTGTTCGGTTTCGTAGGAGATTTCGGGGCCGCCGAGGATGAGTTTAATATCCGGGCGGATCGCTTTGAGCAGGGCGGCAATTTTGGTGACGAGGTCGATGTTCCAGATATAGCAGCCGATGCCGATGATTTTCGGGTCGTGCGCGAGCATCTTTTCCACGGCGATCCGCGGCTGCACCTGCAGGTCGAATTCCAGCAGGCCGGAGCGTTCCCGGAGGGGACCCATGTTGGCCAGCAGATAGCGGGCGCCGAATGCGGCGTGGGCATAGCGGGCGTTGAATGCGGTGAATAGAATATCGGTCGGCATGGCGGGTTCTGACTTTCCTTAAATTCGGTTGACAATAGCGGACTTCTCGCCGAAAACCTAGCGCCTATGAGTTTACCCGTTTGTACATATGGAAATCCGATCCTGCGCCAAAAAGCCGCTGAAGTGATGATGGTCAACGATGATCTTCGCGAGCTGGCCCGGGAAATGTTTGAAACGATGTATGCCGAGCAGGGCGTCGGTCTGGCTGCGGAGCAGGTCGGACGCACCGAACGCATGTTTGTGGTCGATATTCCGCCGGAAGGCGATGTGGGCGAGGACGGTGAACGGGAAAATCCGGGCATTGAAATGCCGATCGTTTTCATTAATCCGAAAATTGTCGGCCATTCCGAAACCGTACAGGTGGGCCCCGAGGGCTGCCTGAGCTTTCCGGACATTTTTGCCAACGTGGAGCGCTGGTATGAAGTGGATGCGGAATATATCGATCTCAACGGGGTGCCGCAGCGGATTCACGCCAAAGGCCTGCTGTCGCGCGCTATTCAGCACGAGCTGGATCATCTCGACGGCATCCTGCTCGTCGACCGCATGTCGCACGTCAAAAAAGTCGCCCTCGGCGGAAAACTCAAGCGCCTCGTCAAAGAGACGAAGAAGAAGCTCGGCTGATATTGAGCCACGGAAAAACACGGATGAACCCGGATGACTGAACTGCTCTACAGAGAGACTACAGAAAAGGTCATTGGAGCAGCGTTCGAGGTTTATCGTGAGTTGGGATATGGTTTTCTGGAGAAGGTCTACCAAAAGGCCATGGTTCATGAACTCACGCTCCAGGGAGTGAAATGCGAGGAAGAGCCGCCGACTCCGGCCATCTATAAAGGCGTTAAACTGCTGGATTATTTCGGCGACCTTTTGGTGGAAGATATCGTAATGGTTGAGCTGAAAGCGCATAAGGTTTATCAGGCTGACGATGAGGCGCAATTGCTGAATGAGCTGAAAACATCAGATTTGAAAGTTGGAATGCTGATCAACTTCGGCCGGGACGGCGTTAAATTCAAGCGGATGGTTTTCTGATTCTCCAAAAATAAATCCGTGTCAATCCGTGTTCTTCTGTGGCTTAATCTATTCCGATGATCGCACTGAATAAAACCATACGGCTTTTTCTGGACAGCATCGGCCGGCGGGATGAATACGAGTTTTACCTGAATAAGTTTCATTCTGATCCGACGGCCTGTTTTGCCCTGCTCTGTCCGGATGCGGGGAGTATCGAGGCGGGGGCCGAGGTGCTCGCGTTTGATCTCCATTTTCTGCTGCGGCTCGAGCTGGTGCCCGCCATCCTGCTGAGCGGTCCGGATGCCATGGCCATGCAGCGGACGCTGGCGGCGGAGCCGATCTTTATTTTCCAGACCCTGGAAAAGGGGACCACGGCCCCGTTTATTGAGCATGCCCGGAGTCAGGAAAAAGTGCCGGTGCTGGTGGCGCCGCAGATGGAGCTGGAAGACGCGCTGCTGCAGCTGCTGCCCGAAACCGCGCGGCGCGTTCATTTTATCCGCGCCGGCGGCGGCCTGAAAAATGCCGCGGGCGAGCTGATTCCCTATATCTACACGCACCGCGGCAATGACCAGGTGCTCGAACCGCTTTCGTTCGACTACCCCGCGCTGGGCAAAAAGCTGCTCGAAGAGCGCCCCGGCGTGCATCTTTCCATTACCTCGCCGATCAACCTGCTCGAAGAGATTTTTACGGTGAAGGGGGCGGGCACCCTGTTCCGCAAGGGGTCCGAGATCAGCCATTTCCAGGGATTGGAAAAGGCCGACCGCGGGCGGCTGCTCGGGCTGCTTGAAACCGCGTTCGGGAAAAAGCTGGCCGATACCGCCTTCCTGGAAAATGTGGCGCATGCCTATATTGAGCAGAACTATCGCGGGGCGGTCCTGCTGGAGGAGCATGCCGCCGGGCTCTATCTCTCTAAATTTGCCGTCGGCCGCGAGGCGCGGGGCGAAGGCCTGGCGCTGGAACTCTGGCGCGAGGTGCAGAAAAACCACGGCGCCCTGTTCTGGCGGTCTAACGAGGCCAACCCGTTCAATTCGTGGTATCACACGCAGTCCGACGGCCACCACCATGCCGGCAAGTGGCAGATTTACTGGCGCGGCGTCGATCCGGCCGCCATTTCCGGCATTATTGAATACAGCTGTGCCCGCGAAGAGGATTTTGCGGGATAGCCTAAAGCTTTTCCCGTAATTGACACCCCCCGCCGGAACCTCTATTTTTCTCCGCACCTCCTAACCAAGAAAAGGATGATCGTATTATGAGCCTATTTTTTGATGACTACTATGCGCACGTGGAAGAACGGGAAAAAGAGGGCATTCCGCCGCTCGCTCTGAGTAAAGAGCAGACCGAACAGGTGATTGAGCTGCTGAAGAATCCGCCGGCCGGCAAAGAAGATGAGCTGGTGGCCCTGATTACCGACCGCGTCAATCCCGGCGTGGACCCGGCGGCACAGGTGAAAGCCGAGTTCCTCTTTAAAGTCGCCCATGGCGAAGAATCCACCCCGCTGATTACCGCGGAGCGTGCGGTTGAACTGCTGGGCACGATGGTCGGCGGCTACAACCTCGACGGCCTGATCCGGCTCGTAGATGAAAAGGGCCCGCTGGCGGAAACGGCCGCGACCGCCCTGAAACATATGGTGCTCGCCGTTAACCGTTTTGAAGATATCCAGGCTCTGGCCGACGGCGGAAACGACGTCGCCAAAGATATCCTGACCTCGTGGGCCAACGGTGAATGGTTTCCCGCGCAGCCCGAAATTGCCGACGAAATTGAAACCGTGGTCTACAAAGTGGATGGCGAAATCAATACCGACGATTTTTCGCCGGCGGCCTATGCCTTCACCCGCGCGGACATTCCGCTGCACTCCACCTGCATGGGCGGATCCCTCTTCCCGGAAGGCCCGCAGGAAATTGCCAGGCTGAAAGAGACCAACCTTCCGGTCACCTTTGTGGGTGATGTGGTCGGCACCGGCTCTTCCCGTAAATCGGCCTGTAACTCGCTGATCTGGCACATCGGACATGATATTCCGTGCATTCCGAACAAACGCCGCGGCGGCATCATTATCGGCAGCACCGTGGCTCCGATTTTCTTCAATACGGCGGAAGACTCCGGGGCACTGCCGATCCAGGCGGATGTTGCGGAACTCACCACCGGCAAAGTGATCAAAGTTTACCCGAAGAAGGGCGTCATCGCCGATGCCGACGGGAACGAAATTACTTCGTATCCGCTTAAACCGGACACAATTCTCGACGAATACCGCGCCGGCGGCCGCGTGCCGCTGATCATCGGTAAACAGCTGACCGAAAAGGCGCGCGAAGCGCTGGGTATGAGTTCGATCGATGAATCCGGCATTTTTGTGGTTCCGGACAACCCGCAGCCGAAAGACGGCCAGGGCTATACACTGGCGCAGAAAATGGTCGGCAAAGCGTGCGGCGTTGACGGCATCCTGCCGGGCACCGCCTGCCTGCCGAAAATGACGACGGTCGGTTCCCAGGACACCACCGGCCCGATGACCGCCGGCGAAATCACCGAGCTTGCCTGCCTGAAATTCAATGCCGACCTGGTGATGCAGTCGTTCTGCCACACGGCGGCCTATCCGAAACCGACCGACGTGATCACCCATGCCACGCTGCCGGATTATATCATGAACCGCGGCGGCGTTGCGCTGCGTCCGGGCGACGGCATCATCCACTCGTGGCTCAACCGCCTGCTGGTGCCGGACACCGTCGGAACCGGCGGCGACTCGCATACCCGTTTCCCGCTGGGTATTTCGTTCCCGGCCGGGTCCGGTCTCGTGGCCTTTGCCGCGGCGCTGGGCGTGATGCCGCTTGATATGCCGGAATCGGTGCTGGTCCGCTTTAAAGGCGAGCTGCAGCCGGGCGTTACCCTGCGCGACATCGTGAATGCGATTCCGTACCAGGCCATTCAGGAAGGACTGCTGACCGTCGAAAAGAAAAACAAGAAGAACGTATTTGCCGGCCGCATCCTCGAAATGGAAGGCCTGCCGAAACTTAAAGTGGAACAGGCGTTTGAGCTGACCGACGCCGCCGCCGAGCGCTCGGCCGCTGCGGCAGCGATCAAGCTGGACCGTGAGCCGATTGAGGAATATCTCAACTCCAACATCAAGCTGATGGAAGAGATGATCAAGGGCGGCTACGGCGATGCCGATACCCTGCGTAAACGGATTGCAGACGTGAAGGACTGGCTGGCCAACGGCGTGCTGATGGAAGCCGATGCGAATGCCGAATACGCTGCGGTTATTGAAGTCGATCTGAACGAAATCAAAGAGCCGCTGCTGGCCTGCCCGAACGATCCGGACGACGTGAAAAAACTGTCCGATGTCCAGGGGGCGAAGGTGGACGATGTGTTCATCGGCAGCTGCATGACCAACATCGGCCATTTCCGCGCGGCGGCGGAAGTGCTCGACGGAGAGGGCTTTGCCAACGTGAAACTGTGGATCTGCCCGCCGACCAAAATGGACGAAGTGCAGCTGACCAAAGAAGGCTACTATTCCAAGTTCAGCGCTGCGGGGGCGCGGACCGAAATGCCGGGCTGCTCGCTCTGCATGGGCAACCAGGCGCGTGTGAATGACGGCGCCGTGGTTTTCTCCACGTCGACCCGCAACTTCAACAACCGCATGGGCAAGGATGCGCAGGTCTATCTCGGTTCCGCCGAGCTGGCGGCCGTGGTGGCGCTCAAGGGCGAGCTGCCGAGCCCGCAGGAATATGTCGATATCGTCAGCCCGAAACTTGAGGGCAAAACCGACGACATCTACAAATACCTGAACTTCCACCAGATGACGGAGTTCTCGGTATAACGACGTGACGAATCATTCGTGCAACGTGAAAGGCGGTCCGGTTCGGGCCGCCTTTTTTCGGCTCCCGGGATTGGGCGAAAGCGTTCTTGCATGCTGAAGGGCATACACTACAGTCACCTTTTGAGGTGAAGGTATGAATTTCAACAACAACCCGTTGCGGTGGCGGGGTCCGATCGTCCTGCTGATCGGATTGTTTCTGGGGGGCCGGGGGGCCGGAGCCACAGAGAAAACGGATCTGCTGCTGATCAGCTCGTACCATCCCAACTTCCCCACCTTCTATCAGCAGATCGACGGCATTCGGGACATCCTGCCGGCCGAGCAATACGACCTCGACGTGGAGTTCATGGACAGCAAGCGTTTCCCGAACGCGGAGTCCCAGGCGGCCTTTGGCCGGTACCTCGAAGAAAAGCTCAGTCACCTGCCGGAATATGCGCTGGTCTTCTGTGCCGATGATAACGCGCTGCGGTTTGCGTACGAACGGAAAGACACCCTGTTCCCGGGAATTCCATTGGTCTTTTTCGGCGTAAATGATCTTGAGCTGGCCGCCCGAATGGATGCTGAGCCGCGCATCACCGGGATTGTGGAAGCCGCGTCGATTCAGGAAACCATTGAGCTGGCCCTGCAGCTGCGGCCGAATCTGAAAACCGTCTGCGCAATCAGCGATGCCACCACCAGCGGCACCGCCGACCTGAAGGCCTATCATGATGCCCGGGAACAATTCCCTCAGCTGGCCCTCACGAGCATCAACCTCAGAACCACCTCGTGGGATTCGCTGGCCACCACCCTGAGTGCGCTGCCGTCCGATTCCGTGGTGCTTTTGTTGTCGGCGTACCATGATGTGCACAGCGTACCGATGACCTTTTCAGACAGTCTCGACCTGATTCTTGAGCATACCGCAGTGCCGGTTTTTCATCTGTGGGAGCACGGCCTGGGCGACGGTATCGTCGGCGGCGTGGTCATCAACCATTATGACCAGGGCCGGGCCGCCGCCAGCCTCGCCTTGAGCCGTCTGCAAAACGCGGGGCCGCCGTCTGCTCCGGTGCAGCTCATCAGCCCCAATCGCGGGGTGGTTGATTATACGGCACTCAGGGCCTGGGGCATTGATCTTGCCCGGGTTCCGGAAGACGTAAAAATCCTCAACCGGCCGCCCTCGTTTTACAGGAACCACCGCCGGCTGTTTTGGATTTTTCTCGGTGTCGTTCTGCTGATGGGGTCATTCATTCTCGCGCTGGGCCTCACCATGATGAAGCGGCGCCGGATTGAGCATCAGCTCCAGCAGAGTGAGCAGCTGTTCAAAGCGCTGTTTAATGAACTGATCCAGTTTTGTGCGCTGCTTGAACCGAATGGAAAAATTATCAACGTGAATAAATCCGCGCTGAAAACCCGCAGCCTGACGCATGAGGCATTGATCGGCCGCTATTTCTGGGACGCCGAATGGTGGCGGGATTCGG
>JBFJYX010000022.1:0-15651 GCA_041622415.1 Pontiella sp. | reverse complement strand
TCGGAGTGTAGCGCAGTCTGGTAGCGCGGTTGCTTTGGGAGCAATAGGTCGGGGGTTCGAATCCCTCCACTCCGACCATTTTTAAAGCCGCAGGCATGTGCCGGCGGCTTTTTCTTTTCCGGGTTGCGGGTTCAACCGCGATTGCCTGCCCATGGTTCCCGACGGGCCGTTGTGAGGGGCGTCGCATCTTCCCCTCACGCCCTCAGGCCGACCGGAATCGTACGGCCGGTGTGATGTGGTTCCGTGAAGCCGAAGACGCAGAGGGACGGCCGGACACTTTCGTACCGCGCGCGGTGTTGGCACTATTTTTCCCGCTCACCAGCGATTTCAAAGTTTCGACAAACCGCTCCGGCGGCATGGGGCCGGAGACATAGATCGCTCCGTTCAGGTGCATGACTTCATACCGGACCGTGAAGGAATCGACTTCCGTGACGACAATCACATTGATGTCGGAACAGCGGGCGCAGATGCGCTGGATGTATCGCGACAACTGCGGCAACATACCGTCAATCAAAACGGTTTCGCCGGGACAGGCCCGGCACGTTTGCAGCTCCATCGAAAGCGGATCCACGGAACGAATAGTGAATCCCGACTCCGAAAGGGCATTCACCCAGGCCTGCCATTGGCGGCTGGGGTTTCCTAGCTGGGCTAAATGTATGGTCTTCATAACGGTTTATGAGAACACAAAGCCGATGTAAGGGGTATCGCACAGGCTATGAACGTGCATCATAAAAAGTATGATACCGAAGGCCGGTCGCTACTCATCCGACGTGATAATGCCCTCGCGGATGGCATAGCGTACGAGGTCGGCTATGCCGCGGGCGCCCAGCTTTTCCATCATATGCTGGCGGTGGGTATGGATGGTGGGAACGCTGAGACACAGCTTTTCGGCCACCTCTTTCGTGGAATCGCCCTCGGCCAGCAGCTGGAGCACCTCGCGCTCGCGTTCAGTCAGCCTGACGAAAGCACCGCCGTCGGGCCGGGCATCGGAGCGGGCCTGTACAAAATCCTCCAGCACATCGGGACTGATATACATTTTACCGTCCATGACGGTGCGGATGGCGGACAGCAGGTCCTGCGCCGCACTGCTTTTGGGAACATAGCCCATGGCCCCGGCCGCCAGCATTTCCGACACCATACGGCCGTTCATATGAACCGAAAGACCGATCACCTTCACGTGCGGAAACCGGGTGCAGAGCTGCCGTGTGGCATCGATGCCGTTGAGTTCAGGAATATTGATATCCATCACCACCACATCCGGAGCCGTCTTTTCCGCTGCGGGGCATACCTCCCGCCCGCTGCTCACCTCGCCCACGACCGTGAATTCATCGTGCGCATTCAGCAGGCTGCACAGGGCCGCCCGCATAACATCGTGGTCATCCACCAACAGGATGCGAATCGCCCTATCCATCATCTTCCTCCAAAGGCATGGTCAGCACCACCTCGGTCCCGCCGCCCGGAGAGGATTCAACGTTCAGCTCTCCGCCGGCATGGCGCAGGTATTCCGACATATTGAAGAGGCCGAAGCCCCCTGAGGGCGAAAAACCCTTGCCCGCCGTGGATGCATCAAATCCCCGGCCGTCGTCCTCGACACTGATGCGCGCGTAGGCCCCCTTCCGTTTCATCTGCACCCGCGCCCATTGGGCCCCGGAATGCTTCAGCACATTATTCAGCAGCTCGCGCGTCGAACGATAAAGCACCGTTTTTTGATCCATCGTCAACGGCAGCCCTTCCTGGCCGCCGTCGAATTCAATCAGGATATTCCGCTCATGGCTCATGGTCGAACACAGCTCTTCCAACGCGGCGGCCAGGCCCAGCTCACTGAGCATCGGGCAGCTCAGTTCGAAGGTCAGGCTGCGGGTCTGCTCCAGGGCCTGCTCTAGAATGCCGCAAATGATGGTTGCCGATTCCCGCGCCGCGGGCGGCAGTTCCGACTCCTTAAGCAGGCTCAATCGAAGGAATGACGAACTCAACAACTGGCTCACCCCGTCATGCAGCTCCCGCGCAATACGATCGCGCTCCCGCTGTTCGGCCAGAGACAGCTCGGACGTCAATTTACTCAGTTCTTCCCGATGGCGGTTGATTTCTTTTTCATGCTCCATCCGTTGCGTGATATCCCGAATCACCGCACACAGTACCCGGCGTCCATCCAGCAAAAACGAGCAGCCGGTAATCTCAACCGGAAAAACCGTGCCGTCTTTTTTCAGGTGCAGGCGCTGAGGAACGGAGGTGATTTTACCGTTCAGCGTTGCACGGATCGAGGCGTCGGAAGCCTCCGGTTCGGCCGAAATATCCGGCTGCCTGAGCTGCCGGAACTCCTCGCACGAATAACCGTACATCTCCTCCGCCGCCTTGTTGACATCGACAAACTGCCGGGTTTCGGCATCAAAGATCATGATGGCATCTTTTTCCGACTCGAAGACCTTCCGGTATTTTTCCTCGCTCTCCCCGAGCTGGGCCGACCGCTGATCGACCAGCTGCTCCAGCTGAAGGATGAGAAGAACCAGCCGCTGTTCACTTTTACGCAGCGACTCTTCAGCCTCCATG
The DNA here is from genome assembly GCA_041622415.1 of Pontiella sp. Classification (GTDB taxonomy): domain Bacteria; phylum Verrucomicrobiota; class Kiritimatiellia; order Kiritimatiellales; family Pontiellaceae; genus Pontiella. Next base: position 13,104 of record JBFJYX010000022.1, on the reverse strand, counting down.
CGATCGGTCAGGTCCGTCAGCGTCACCAGGCAGTGACCGGCCTCCGGGCGGGGGGCGCATTCGATGTGTGCGCTGAATGTGCCGCCATCGTCGCGTTGCAGCATCACGTCCTCCCCGTGCTTCTCCATGCGCTCAACCACGAGCCGGCGGTGTTCCTCCCACGCGGTCAGGAAATCAGGATGTACAAAACCGGTTAACGTGCGGCCTTTCAGTTTTTCGCGCTCGGCACCCAGCATCGTCACCGCGGCCACATTGGCATCGAGGATCCGGCTTTCGAAATCGACGATGAGATAGCCGACCGGCGCAAAATCAAAGAGTTCGGCATAAGCATCGCGCGAACGGGCCAGCTCCTCCTGCACCTTGCGCATCTCCCGGTTCTGCATCTGCAGTTCGATCTGGTGCACATCGAGTTCATGGAGAATCCCCTGCACCTCGGCCGTCGACAGGGTCGGTGTCTCCAGCGGATTTTTCCGCAACACCTCCTCCGCTTTCTTCCTGAGCTCACTACCCATGGGTTTGGTCCCCTTTTCAGCGCCATTTCCCTCATCGCCGTGCAACATGTATAAAAAGGGGGCGGCGCAATTACTATAAAAATATGTACCCGAAGCCCGTTTTTAAGACTGAACCGCGTCCGGAAATGCTGCGGCGCATTTGACAAAGCCCCGTCTTACTTTTGCTGAAATGCAAAAATTCCCTCTCCCACAAACTCAACGGCTTCCAATGGCTGGACCATCAGACCCGATAATGCATGTACGGATACATGTAGTCGAAACCGTCGATCGTTCCGGGCTGTGAGCGCATGGCCCAGAGCAGCAGGATCATCATCAGACCGACAAACAGCAACGCAACGAATGCGCCCATCCAGAAGTGCCGGCTGCGCAGGAGTTCGCCGAGCGCATGCTCAAACCGGAGCACGTCATCGTGCAGATGATGAATCCAAATTTTTATGGTCATTGCCGGATGCATTCCGCACCTCCCTTCAGCTCGATTATAACCCGATTCCCGAAGAGTCCAGATTTATTTTACTGAAGCATTTCATGCTTTGGTGTACATGATTTACCGGACACTCTGTTTCTGCGTTGCACACCGGGCGCAGGGCTGAAGTTTTACCGGGAAGGGAACACATGATAATCGATACAGCCGAACAATTGAACGAAGTGATCGAACAGGGCCGCGCGGCTGAATACATCGAGCAGGAAGAAGCCCGCCTCCAGCGCGAAATCAGCGCCATCGCCGACCGGCTGGTCAAAAAGAACCACGAGCTGAAATGGGTCTGGCTGGCCGGCCCCTCCTCCTCGGGCAAAACCACCTTCACACGAAAGCTGAGCGAAGAGCTGCACCGCCGCGGCATCAAAACCCACCCCATCAGCCTGGACAACTATTTTGTCAACCGCGAGCGGACCCCCCGGGACGCCCGGGGCGAATATGACTATGAACATATCGAAGCCCTGGACCTCACCCTGCTGGAGCGTCATCTCGAAGATCTCAGCGGCGGCAAAACCATCGAGCTGCCCCACTTTAAATTCCTGCACGGCAAACGCGAATTCCGCGGCGAACTGCTCAGCCTGGAAAAGGACCAGCTGGCCCTCATTGAAGGCATTCACGGACTCAATCCGCGGCTGACCTCGTTTGTCGATCCGCTTCACTCGTTCAAGATTTATATCTGTGCACGCACGACGCTGAAGATTGATCACCAGACACGAATCTCCACCACCGACCACCGCCTGCTGCGCCGCATGATCCGGGACTACAGCTACCGCGGACACACCGTCGCAAAAACCTTCAGCCTGTGGCCGTCCGTGCGCGCCGGCGAAGACAAATGGATCTTCCCGTTCCAGCCGCTCGCCGACATGGAATTCAACTCGGCCATGGGCTACGAGCTTCCGGCGCTCAAACCGCTTGTCGAACCGCTGATCCGCGCCCTGCCGGCCTCGCATCCGGGCTATAAAAAAGCCGGGGAGCTGCAAAAGCTCCTCGGCTGTTTTCAAGGCATCGACCGAGCCCTGGTCCCGAAGGATTCCATCCTCCAGGAGTTCATCGAAGCGCCGGGCTAATCCTCCAGGCTCACCACAATAAAGCGCGAGATGCGTCCGTCGGTAATCAGGAAGAGCACCCGTTCGCCGTGGCTTTCGCTCAGCGCTTTCCGGAAGGACTTGATCGAGTCGACCGGCCGGCGGTTGACGCTCGTGATGACCTGTCCGGGCTGCAGGCCGGCATCCCAGGCCGCACTGCCCTGCTCCACCTCGGTAATGATCACCCCTTCGATCCCTTCAAAGCCCATGCGCCGGGCCACATCGCTTTCCATCGATTCCACCGTGACGCCGAGTTGATCCATCAGTTCGCTGTCATCCGGGCTCACCGCCACGGCATCGGATTCCATCTCTTTGGTGATGGCCGAGATCTCGACATATTTACCGTCGCGGAAAATCTTCAGCTCGATTTTTGAGTTCGGGGGCGTGTTGGCCACGCGGTTGCGGAAGGCGGCCAGTTTGACCACTTTCTTCCCGTTCATTTCCACCACAATATCGCCGCCTTTGAGCCCCGCTTCTTCCGCCGCGGAATCCTCGACGACCTGGTTGATCAGCACGCCGCCCTTCTGTTCAAGACCGAAACTCGCCGCGAGATCTTCATCGACCTCCTGCAGATAGACGCCCAGGACACTGCGCGAAACTTTGCCGTATTTAATCAGCTGGTCTTTAATGGTGATCGCCTGATTGATCGGAATGGCAAAACCGATGCCCATGTACCCGCCGCTGCGGGTGTAAATGGCGGTGTTGATGCCGATCACTTCGCCCTCGATATTCAGCAGCGGCCCGCCGGAGTTGCCCGGATTGATCGCCGCGTCGGTCTGGATAAAGTTGCCGTATTCCGCAATGCCGGTTTCGTCGCGCCCTTTGGCACTCACAATGCCGGCCGTGATGGTCTGCGAAAGGCCGAACGGATTCCCCGCCGCCAGCACCCATTCACCGACCTCCAGCGCATCGGAATCGCCCAGCGGGACTGTGGGCAGCTCCCCGCCGTCGTCGATTTTAATCAGGGCCACTTCGGTTTTAGGATCGGTGCCGATAAGTTTGGCGTCAAACTCGCGGCCGTCGCCGAGCGTGACTGTAATTTTATCGGCATCATTCACCACATGGTTGTTGGTCAGAATGTAGCCGTCTTTGGAGATAATGAATCCGGAGCCCTGGCCGCGCTGATGATACTCGCGGGTTTCAGGTTCCTGCTGCTGATAGCCCCGGTAGCCCCGCCCGAAAAATTCCTCGAAGGGATGGCGGTAGCTGCGGGTCGGCACTTCCACCGTGGTCTCCACATCAATGAACACCACGGCCGGCAGGGCCTCTCGCGCCATGGAAGAAAAAGCACTGCCGGTTTCCTGAAGCTTTTCTTTCAGGCCGGCTTCCGCCGGGGATGAGAACAATACTGCGGCAGCCGTCATCGCAGCCGCCAGGATAAGTTTTCCACGCATAGTCTTCTCCTTGCTTGGTTCAATTACAAAAGACGTGGATTTAGAGCGGCGGTATTTTTTTTTGTTCAAACAAAGTGCGGGCGTTTTCCAGACACTGGAAACGCGGACTACTGCCAGCTGTAGATGTAGTCGTTGGTGTTGTTCCGGTTCATGGTTTCAAACAGGCCGATCGACACGACGCCCACTTTGCGGCGCAGCTCGGTCGTCCCGTCCGGCGCCGTCAGCAGGCCGTCATAATCGGTATCGAGGCTGATGATATAGTCATGGCCCCACGGGTCGGTATACCGCACCGATCCCGCGGTCTGCTCTTCCAGGAAAACCACGCCGGCCGGGTTCAGCGGTTCATCCTCGTCCTGCGCCATAAGCACCCCGATCACATCGCGGTTATCCGATGCTTCGAGATCAAACGGCCGGTCGGCATCAAACGTCGCCGACGGCAGTTTCCCGTATTTGCTGAAATAGGCCATCACGCCGGTTTCGATCGATTTCATTTCGATCCGGGCCTGCGCTTTTTTTGCATTGATGCGCGCGGCGCGCAGCCCTTTGGAGCCGAACGTCATCAGCAGTGCGAGGATCACCATCACCACCAGCAGTTCAATCAGGGTAAAGCCGCGCGTTTTCATGCTCAGTATCCTACCTCGGAGGGATCCACATTGTCATCCGGATTATTTTCATCCACGCCCTCGGACCATATCCGGTATTCAAACCGGTTGGTGCTCACGTAGCCGTAGGCGCGCCCCCACGGATCGAGGGTCTGGATATCCGCATAGACGCTGAGCTCACCGGCCACTGCCGTAAGGGCGCCGCTTTCGGAGTTCGGATAGGAGCCGTATTCCACGCGGTATTCTTCAAGCGCGTTGCGGATCAGTTCAATGTCCGCCCGCGCCCGGCTCTCTTTGGCCGTCTGCCGGGCCATGGAAAATCCGGCGGCGCCGATGCCGATGAGAATCGCGATGATCAGCATCACGACCAGCAGCTCCAGCAGCGTAAAGGCGCATTTTCCAGACACCGGAAATTTCCAGGGCCTGGAACATTCCAGCCTCTGGAAAGTTCCCGTCATTGGAAACCTAATGGGCGATCCCTTTTTCGGAGCTGCGGCAGAATTCGAGCAGGTGCACGATTTCCGGCGTCTGCTCCACCTCGGCTTCGATTTTATCGAGCGCGTCGGACACCGTCAGGTCATCCTGCCGATAGAGGATACGGTACGCTTCCTTGACGGCTTTGCGGCCCGCTTCGTCGACGCCGCGGCGCTCCATCCCGATCCGGTTGAAACTGCGCACGGCAATCGGATCCCCGTGGCCGATCATATACGGCGGAACATCCTTCGTGATTTTCGACATCGCGCCGATGTACGCCATGGAGCCGACCCGCATAAACTGGACGATGCCCACCGATCCTTCGATCGTTGCATAATCCTCAATAATCACGTGGCCGGCAATCTGGCAGGCATTCACGATCACCACCCCGTTGCCGATATGGCAGCAGTGGGCAATGTGCGAATAGGCCAGGATATGGCAGTCGTTGCCGACGGTCGTGAAATCGCCGTCATTGGTCGCCGCATTGATGGTGACGTATTCGCGGATCGTATTGTTGTTCCCGATCTTCACGCCGGGTTCGCCGCCGGAAAATTTCAGGTCCTGCGTTTTACCGCCGAGCACGGCGAACGGGGAAACCCGGTTGTTCGCCCCCAGTTCGGTGTTGCCTTCGATCACCACATGCGAGACGAGCTCCGTGCCCGAACCGATGACGGCCCGGGAGCTGATCACGCAATAGGGGCCGATGACGGCGTCATCCGCAATCTTCGCGCCGTCGGCCACAATGGCTGTCGGATGGATATTGGCCATGCCCTATCCTCCGTAACCGAACATCAGGTCCGCCTGGCTCGCCAGATCTTCCCCGACATACGCTTTGCCCGAAACCGTCGCCATGCGCGAACGCATGCGCGTGATTTCAATTTCCATGCGCAGGCAGTCGCCCGGCACCACCTTGCGGCGGAACTTGGCTTTGTCGATCGCCATAAAGTAGGCAATCGCGCCTTCGCGGGCGTTGATTTTGTTCAGGAGAATGCCGGCAACCTGCGCCATGGCCTCAAGCTGTTTGACACCCGGCATGATCGGCTCGCCCGGAAAATGGCCCTGGAAAAAGGGTTCGTTGAATGTAAGGTTTTTATAACCAACGATTTTCTGGGCCTCCAGATCCAGCTCCATAATGCGGTCGACCAGCAGGAACGGGTAGCGATGCGGCAGAATCCCCATAATCTCGTTAATGTCCATTACACTCATGTCTCTCTCCTGGTTAGTTGTAAATTAGCGGTAAATGCTAGGGATTCGGGGCGGTTTATTCAACGCTTTTCTGTTGATCCAGCAGTTTATCCAGTTCCGGGCAGCCCTCCGGCACACTCCACGCATAGGGAAACGAGCGGCACTGCTCCGGCCGGGCCTCATAAACGCTGCAGCGGTCGCCTTCAAGCCAGGCACAGCTGCCGTCGGCCTGGTCAAGCAGCGCCAGCTGCTGCCGGTTCGGGGCCAGCCGGGTATGCGCGGCAATGAAGGCGGCCTCGTCCAGCCCCAGGAATCCGGCCATCGTCCGGATATCCTCGTCGGTCAGCAGCACCGACCCGCCCCAGCGGCAGCATTCGCCGCATCCGGAGCACTTAAACTGCTTTAAAATATCGGGTTTCAGCATTGAACAGGTCCACCTCAAAAGCGTCTGAATACGTTGACATTTAATTCCGTAACACGCACTATGCGCCTTTCATGTCGCATCTGTGCCGGTGCGGTGTATTAGTTGAAATTCCAAGAAAGGATCAAGAACGATGTTCGACAATTTGGTAAACAAGAAGATCATGATGATTCTTCCGGTGGCCGCCGCACTTGCACTGACCGGCTGTAAGGAAGAAGAAGCAGCAGCCGCGCCTGCTCCCGAACCGGTAGATCTCGCAGCAACGGAAGATCTTTTTGCAGAACCCGTACAGGCGAATCCGCTCACGCAGGATCCCAGCGCGGTTGTAGTCCGTGTGAACGGCGAAGATATCACCCGCGGCGAAATCCTGGAAATGATGAATATGGCCATGCAACAGCTGCAGGGCCGCGTTTCCCCGCAGCAGCTCCCGCAGATCCAGCAGCAGATGTATCAGCAGATCAAAAACGACCTGATCACCAAAAAGCTGATCGACGCCGCCGTGGCCGCCGCCAACCTGACCGTTGATCCGGCAGAAATCGACGAAGCCATCACCGCGCTGAAGGGCCGCATTCCGGAAGGCCAGACCCTCGAAGCCGCACTGGCTTCCCAGGGTACCACCCTCGCTGAACTGAAGGACAATATCGCCAGCGATATGAAAACCCGCCAGTTCCTCGAAGCCAAAACCGAAGGCATTGCGGATGCCACCGAAGCGGAAGCCAAAGAGTTCTACGACACCAACCCGCAGAATTTTGAACAGCAGGAAAGCGTAGCCGCTTCCCACATCCTGATCAAAACCGACACCGCCACCAACGACGTGGCCAAAGCCGAGCTCAAAGCACAGCTCGAGCAGATCCGCGCAGACATTATTGCCGGCAAGGTCACCTTCGAAGATGCGGCGAAAAGCCATTCCGGCTGCCCGTCCAGTGCACAGGGCGGTTCGCTCGGCACCTTCGGTAAAGGCCAGATGGTTCCGGAATTCGAAGTCGCGGCCTTCACGCAGGAAGTCGGCGAAGTCGGCGACATCGTGGAAACGCAGTTCGGTTACCACATCATCAAGGTCAGCGAACATGCTGATCCGGGCACGGTTCCGTTCGAAGAAGCCAAAGAGCAGATCATCGGCTACCTGACCGGCCAGAAAAAACAGCAGGCCGTTCAGGACTTCATCAAGAGCCTGCGCGACAGCGCCACCATCGAAGAAATCGCCATCTAGGCCTTCTTCCAGATCCTGGAAAACACCCTGCCCCGCGGCCGGGTGTTTTTTTGTGCCCCGACCAAATCCGTACGCCGCTTACGCCATCCTTTATTCAATCCTCACCGTATCCTCGCACCGCCTTCACGCCCCGCCGTCACGTTGATCTGCGTCTGCACGGCGTCGCGGGACTGAAGCATGGAAATGCCCCGACACCGGAAGACCGTCGTTAACCGCCGCGACCGGAACAGGTCCGGTGCGGCATAAAAAAATCAACCAACACGGGAGATGGTTATGAATAAACTCGCATGGGCGACCGCAGGTATCGTCGCCGCCACAGCGGTATCCGGAACATATGCCGGGAACAAACACCCGGGCCGCCACCGCAACACCGACAAGCTGTTTCAGCATGTGTCCACCTTTGATGTCATGGCCGGCAACGGTTCGGCCGTGGCCGAAATCGTGGACGCATCCAAAGACGGAACGCAGCTCGTCTACACCGACAGCGACAACGAGGCCATCGGCTTCGTCGATATCAGCAATCCGGCCGTACCGATGGGTGACGGCACCCTGGATGTCGGCGGGGAACCCACCAGCCTGGCCGTGCTCGGCGACTGGGTTCTCGTCGCCGTCAACACCTCCGGCAGCTTTACGAATCCTTCCGGCAAGCTGGTCGTCGTTGACCGCCTGGCCCGCAGCATCGAAGCGGAATATGCCCTCGGCGGTCAGCCGGATTCCATCGCGATTTCCCCGGACAGCGCCTATGCGGCGATCGTCATTGAAAACGAACGCGATGAAGATCTCGACGACGGCCTCCTTCCGCAGGCCCCGTCGGGCGCCCTGCTGATTGTCGACCTGTGCGCAGACGTCCACGCCTGGAATATCCGCGAAGCGGATCTGTCCGCCGTGGCCGACCACGCCGCGGCCGGTTCCGACCTCGAGCCCGAATTTGTGGATATCAACAGCCTGAACGAAGCCGTGGTCACCTTTCAAGAAAACAACCACCTCGCCATCGTCGACCTCGCCGGCGGCAGCACCATCAACGACTTTCCGGCCGGAGCAGTTGAACTCCGCGGCGTCGACACCGACGAAGAGGACCTGATCCGGTTCAACTCCGACATCACCAAACGCCGCGAGCCGGATGCCGTGGCGTGGATTGATCACGACTCCTTCGCCACCGCCAACGAAGGCGACTACGAAGATGAAAACGGCGAAGAAGGCGGCAGCCGCGGCTTCACCGTCTTCAACAAAAACGGCACCGTTGAATATGAGTCCGCCGAATCCTTTGAATACTGGCTGGCGAGCGCCGGTCACTTTAACGAAGGCCGCTCGGCCAACAAAGGCTGCGAACCCGAAGCCGTCGAATTCGGCACCTTCGGTCATCAGCAGTTCCTCTTTGTCGGCTCCGAGCGCTGCAATGCGGTCGGCGTCTACAGCGTTTCCAGCCGCGGAAAACTGACGGCGGAACAGCTGCTGCCGACCGGCATGGGTCCGGAGGGACTGAAGGTCATCGAAAAACGCGGGCTGTTTGTGGCGTCCACCGAAACCGACGAAGCCGATGCCGGCATTCCGACGATGATCAACATCTACGGACTGGCCCGGGGTTCCGCGTTCTATCCGATGATCCAGTCGCAGGCGGATAAAACCGGCGCCCCGATTCCGTGGGTGGCACTCTCCGGCCTGACCGCGGACATCCGCAACCCGAACAAACTCTACGCGGTCAGCGACTCCTTCCTCGCGGAAGGCTTCATCTACACCATCAAAGCCAACACGCACCCGGCGCAGATCACCGACCGCGTTCAGGTTACCGGTGCGTCCGAAGCCCTCGACCTTGAAGGCATCGCCATGGGCCGCGACGGCACATTCTGGCTGGCGTCGGAAGGCAATGCAGACGACATTCCGAACCTGATCCTGAACGTCGACACCGACGGCAGCGTACTGAGCGAAATCGCCCTGCCCGCCGCCCTGGAAGACCACGCCCGCAAAAACGGATTCGAAGGCCTCGCGGTCACCGGCCGTCCGGGCAGGGAAATCGTCTATGTCGCCATTCAGCGCGCCTGGCCGGATGCCGGCGACACCGACAAAGTACACACCAGAATCGGCCGCTACGACGTAGCCTCCGGCGAGTGGAGCTTTGTCTACTATCCGCTGGAAGCCGAAGGCAGCGGCGGCTGGATCGGGCTGTCCGAGCTCACGCATATCGGCGGCGACTGGTTTGCCGTGATCGAGCGCGACAAAGGCTGGGGCCCGTCCACCGGCCTCAACGCGGAACTTAAATCCCTGTTTGCCGTAAACCTCGGGCGGGCGGACTTCAAAGCACATACCGAAAGCCTGGACACCCTTCGCAAGTTCGAGCTGGCGGACCTGCTGCCGGCGCTGGAAGCGGCCAGCATCTGGACCACCGAAAAACTCGAAGGCCTCGCCGTTACCAAAAACGGCCGCGTCTACATCGTCACCGATAACGACGGCGTGGACGGCGCAACGGGTGAAACCGTATTCCTGCGCATTCGCTGAGCACAGGAACGTCCAATCCCTGGAAAGGTCGGCCTTCGGGCCGGCCTTTTTCTGTATTGGCCTGAAAGGTTTTCCGGCGGTCCCCGAACAGAGGCAACCTTAAATCCGGAGATCACATGTATACCCTGTATAAAGAGACGTTTGTTGAAACCACCATGGAACAGGCCTGGGACTTTATCCGCTCCCCCGCCAACCTGAACCTGATCACACCCGATGACATGTCGTTTGAAATTGTCACGGACCTGCCCGAGCAGATGAGCGAGGGCATGCTGGTTCAGTACAAGGTCCGGATTCCGGTGTTTGGAACACAGCCCTGGCTCAGCGAGCTCAAACATATTGTGCCGGGCCGCTCCTTCGTCGATGAACAGAAAATCGGGCCGTACAAACTGTGGTATCACTATCACGGCCTCGAGCCGCGGGATAACGGCGTGCTCTTTATCGACCGCGTCACCTACGAGGTTCCGTTCGGTCCGTTGGGCCGCCTGGTGCACGCCCTCTTTATCCGCAAGACCCTCGAACGGATTTTCCGCTTTCGCGAGCAGCGTTTCAACGAGCTGCTGGGCCCGGATACCATCGTGCCGATGCACACCGGCAAAAAAGTGCAGGCCGGCTGAAAGGTTTCAGACCGTCTTTCGAACAAACGCTGTTCGCCGGAGGCATGGGGCCGAAGGCACCGAGCAAAAAAGTAAGGAGTTGTACCATGAACATGTATCGCAAGATGCTCACGACCATCGCGGCCTTCTGCGCCGTGACGTTGGGTGCCATGGCGTCGCCCGTGTACTACACCATCCTCCATGCCCTGGATGCGGACACGATGGAGGTCTTTACCGCCGGCGGCTCCGGATCGCTCAGCGTCTCGACCGACGGCGGGGAGAGCTACTCCACCATTTCGAACTTTGAGTTCGACCGCTATGGACGCGCATTCGCCAAAACCTATGCCCTCAACAAAGTGTCGGATGACGCCCCGCTGAAACTTGTCGCGAGTTTCAATGAAAGCGATCAGGGACAGCCGGTGGATACCGTCGTGGAAACCACAGCCGGCGAATTCATAGACAGTCTCCTGCGGTACAGGCGGTACCGCTGGCTCACGTATGCCCCGGTGTATGTCAGCTATGAAAGCCTGCCGAGCATTGTGGATATCGCCGTGAACGACGGCCGTTTCACCAACCTCGTGGCGGCGGTGGTACAGGAAGATCTGGCCGGCGTGCTCAGTGAGCCCGGCGACTACACGGTCTTTGCCCCGACGGATGATGCGTTCGAGGCCCTCGGCCTTACCGGCGACGACCTGCTGGCCGTGCCCAACCTGAAAGAGATCCTGCTGTATCATGTGCTGCCGACCGCGCTGAACGGCGAAGCGGTGGCCGCCGAAAGCATGCTTGAAACGCTGCTCGGCAAGGATGTTGAAGTCTCGCTGGACGATGGAACCAACCTGTTCATCAACAGCTCTAAAGTCATCATTGCAGACATCGAAGCATCCAACGGTATAGTGCACGTAATCGACGCGGTACTGCTGCCGCCGACGCTCCCGAATATTCCGGAAACCGCAGTGGCGGCCGGTATCTTCACCAACCTCGTGGCGGCCCTGCAGGCCACCGGGCTCGATGCGGCACTGACCAACGAAGGTCCGTTCACCGTGTTTGCCCCGACGGACGATGCATTCGCCGCACTCGGCATTCCGCAGGATGAGCTGCTGGCCCTGACCAACCTGGCCGAAATCCTCCTCTACCACGTCGTCGACGACCGACTGAAAGCCGAGGATGTGATTGCCCTGGAGCGCATCACCACCCTGCTTGGGGAAGACGTTAAAGTGAACGTGAATGATGACGGTGTATTCATTAACGATGCACAGATCATCGTCACCGATATCAAAGCGGAAAACGGCATCATTCATGTGATCGACCGCGTGTTGATCCCGGAAGAAATGCCGGACATCGTTGATGTGGCGGTGGCCGCCGGATTCGATACGCTCGTCGCTGCCCTGCAGGCGACCGGTCTCGACGAAGTGCTGCGCGGCGACGGACCGTTCACCGTGTTCGCTCCCACGGAAGAAGCGTTTGAAAAGCTGCCGTCGTGGCTGCTGAACTTCCTCGTCCACAACCCGAAATACCTCGAACAGGTCCTGCTCTATCACGTCGTGCCGGGCGACCTCAATGCGGACGAAGTGTTTGCCGAACGTTCCCTCACAACGGCCAGCGGAAAGAAGGTATATCCCCGCCTGAAAAACGGAACGCCTTACATCAACCGCGCCAAAGTGATTGCACCGGATATCGAAGCTGAAAACGGAACGATTCATGTGATCGATCAGGTGCTGATCCCCTGGTTCAGATATTGACCCCAACCAATGCAACGCCGGCACGTCGCTCCCTTGCGTGCCGCTGGGCGCCCCGGACTCGGCTTCCGGGGCGCCTTTTTGATGGCCCGATGATTTGCCATTTCCGGGGATCGGAATTAAACTGTCTTCATGAACGATAAAGAGTTAACAAATCCCGAGGACTGGATCGCCGAGCATGGCGACTACCTGTTTCAGTTTGCCTTTGTCCGCCTGCGCAACCGGGCCGCGGCGGAAGACGCGGTTCAGGAAACCTTCCTTGCCGGCTTCAAGGCACTCGACCGTTACGACGGCAATACGCCGGTTCGCTACTGGCTGCGCGGCATCCTGCGCCATAAAGTGGTCGACTATATCCGCAAAGCCTCCCGCGAAATCGCGGTGGATGACTCGGAAGGCAAAGAGATCCTCGACAGCCTGAAGTTCAAAGCCTTCGGCATTCCCACCCAGCATCCGCCTGAATGGAAATTCGACCCTGAATTCGCCTATCAGCAGAAGGAATTCTGGGAGGTGTTCTATGCCTGCATGTCCAATCTCAAAGACGCCATGGGCCAGGCGTTTACGCTCCGCGAGCTCGAAGGGTGGTCCACCGAGGAAATATGTAAGGAACTGAATATCAAGCCGAACAATCTGTGGGTCGTATTGCATCGGGCGAGAACTCAGCTGAAGAGCTGCCTGGAAGCAAAATGGACGACGACCTGATGGAGAAAAAACAATGATTGCCTGTAAACAAGTTGCCAAAGCGCTCGCGGAGCATCGCTACTATGAACTGCCGTGGTGGAGGCGCATTCCAATGTTTGTGCACATCCGGCTCTGCGTGATGTGCGGAAAATATCATGCCCAGGTGGTGGACATGCAGAAAGGCGTGAAAAATTATCTCGAGCATGAAGAAGCCGGCGATGTGGATCCGGCATACCATCTGTCTGA
>JBFJYX010000021.1:0-15808 GCA_041622415.1 Pontiella sp. | reverse complement strand
GGGTTCATGGTTTTAGAGTCGAAAGGTCAAAGGTCAAAGGTCTGATGGTCAAAGGTCGGAAGGTCGGAAGGTCGGAAGGTCGAAGGTCGGAAGGTCGGAAAGTCTAAGGTCGGAAGGTCGAAGGTCTTGAGGTCCGCTGGATGACTTTTGACTTTCAGACTTTTGACTCTGAGACTTTTGACTCTGAAACATTTTAACCGTCATCGAGATGCACTTTCACGTTGCGGAGTTTGAGGACGTCGTAGGCGTAGACTTCGCGGACGAGGACGATCAGGCAGGCGAGGATGGGCACGGCGAGGACGAGGCCGAGGGCGCCGAGGGCCATGGTGATGAGCAGCTGGAAGAGCATGAGGTAGCCGGCGGGTATGTTGAGCTGCGCTTTGACGACCTGCGGCGTGATGATGTTGCTTTCGGTGAACTGGATGGCGAGGTAGACCGGAATGTAGAGCAGGATTTTCGAGGGGTCGGCGTAGGCCAGGGTGAAGATGGTGATGGGAATGATGGGCAGCACGGCGCCGATGTTGGGAATAAAGGTGGCGAATCCGGCGAAGAGGGCAACAACCATGGCGTTGGGCATGCGCAGGATCAGGCCGAGCAGGATGTAGACGAGCAGGACAATCACGGTGACGGAAAAGAGCTGGGCGTTAAGCCATTTGGTCAGGGTGGTGCCGAGCGTGCGAATGACCGATTTTGCGCGGGGATGCCGTTTGGCGGGAATGAGGTAGAGCAGGGCTTTGATGTAGCTCCGGGGTTCGAGCAGGAAAAAGACGGCGATAAAGAGCACGAGGCCGAGGTTGACCAGGATGCCGGCCACCAGTCCGATGCCGCCGAGCAGGTCCGGCGCAATGGCCATGCCGGATTTGACGAGCCAGTCGAAGATACTGCGAATGGATTCAGCGTCGATGGGCTCTTTGGAGCCGGCTTCGGGAATGCCGGGCAGGAACGATTGCACCGCGGGCGTGTTGTTCCAGAAGTTTTCATAGGCCACCTTGGCGCTTTCGGCCGCGGCGGGGACATCTTTGACGAGGTCGGCGACGCCTTTTCCAAGCGTTGGAATAATCCAGAGCGAGAGCAGGGTGATGAGCAGGAAGCTGAAAATGATCGAAATCGTGACGGCCGGGCCGCGTTTCATGCCTTTGTGCTGCAGGAATTTCATCGGCTGGGCCATGGCCATGGCAATGACGACGGAGGCGAAGGCGAGCACCAGAATGGAACGGGTCGACCACAGTGTAAAGAGCAGGACAATCAGTAAAACCGTTGCCAGCACCCGCTTGATATAATCACCCATCCCCATCCTGCTCCCTTTCGCCATGCTGCCTGAATGGAGCGGAGTCTAAAGGATATAATTCTTGCCAACAAATTTTCCGCGAACTTTTCTGTATCATTTGCAAAGATGGTTCCGGCGAGCGGCGTATCCTCTTTGCCGGCGGGTGCCGGCAGGGGACTGGAATCATGGATTATAGGATTACTGGAATGATGGACTTCGAAAAGCAGACAGCAGAAGAGAACTCCACCCATTCGGAAATCCGCGCATCCGCCACTCCGGTTCCTTCAACTTTGGAGGACGCTATGGAAAACTATCAGGCCTCACTGCTGCGCTATGCCACGCGGGTGCTCAATAATGCGGAAGCCGCCCAGGATGTGGTGCAGGAAACATTCATCCGCCTCAACAGCAATCTGGACAAAATCCGGACGCGCGGGGTGCAGGTGAAGGGGTGGCTGTTCAGAACCACCCACAACGCGGCGGTCGATTATATCCGCAAGGAGTCGCGCCGGCGGAACCTGCATGAACGGCAGTCGAAACAGGCGGATCTTTTTGCCAATGATCCGGATGCCCAGAAGGAACGCGACGAAAAACAGGCGCTGGTGATGCAGCACCTGAACAGCCTGAAACCGAAGGAGCGCGAAGTGCTCGTGCTCCGGCTCCAGGAGGGCATGTCCTATAAGGAGATTGCGGGCGTCCTTAAACGGTCCGAGGGCTACGTCGGAACCCTGATTCATACGGCAACAAAAAAACTTTCCCAAAGCCTGCGCCAGGCGGGGGTGGTATCATGAAAAACTGCAAATCTATTGAAAAACAGCTCACGGCCTATCTGCACGGGGAACTGAGCGCATCCGCTTTCCAGACCCTGGAAAAACATCTCGAGGGCTGCGACGCCTGCCGCGCCGAGCTCGAAGCGCGTCGCTCGACGCTGCGGCTGCTCGGCGAAGCGCTCGAAGCGGCCCCGGCCCCGGAACGGCTGACACGAAGGGTCAACGGCACCCAATCCGCACCGCATTTTTCGTGGGGCGACCTCTGGTACAGCCCGCGCACCCGCGCCGTGCTGGTGACCGCCGCGGCCTGCAGCCTTGTTGCGGTGCTGAGCGTGAGCGTTGTGAAGTGGTCGGTGGTGGAGCAGAGCGAAGTCACTCTCGACTTCGCCCCGCAGGAGGAACATCTGGTTGCGCTTGAAGACCGGGAGGATCCAACCTTTTCCGCCGCCCCGCTGCCGCGCCCGAAGTTAAAGCTGAAGAAACCGGACGCACCGGTGGCCGAACCGAAATCGACCACGCGGATTGTGACCAAAACCAGCCGGCCTTCGATGCCCGAGATCGTGCTGCCGGAAGTGGAAGGCGTGCGCGGAGAGATGGCTGAAGTGACGGTGGTCGGCTCGGCATCGCCGATGATGGTGGCGGATGCCGACGGCTCGATGAGCCGGGGCTACAGCCTGCAGCTCAGCGGCCGAAGCGCCGTTGCGCCGGAGAGCCGGGCCTTCAATCCGCCTTCGCAGGTTTTCTCGGCGGAGCAGTATGACCTGATTGTCGAGAATGCCTTCAAGGCGGCCATGGAAAATCCGCTCAGTACGTTTTCGATCGATGTGGACCGCGCGGCCTATGCGAATGTGCGCCGGTTCCTGACCAACGACCAGCTGCCGCCGCTGGATGCCATTCGGATCGAGGAGATGGTCAATTATTTCAAATATGACTATCCGCAGCCGAAGGACGATGCGCCGTTCCTGGTTTCGACCGAGGTGGGGGAATGCCCGTGGAATCCGGACCATCAGCTCGCGCTGATCGGTCTCCAGGGATTGGAAATTGAAAAGTCGGACCTGCCGCCGAACAACCTGGTTTTCCTGCTGGATGTGTCCGGCTCCATGAACAACCCGAATAAACTCCCGCTGCTGAAATCGGCAATGCGCCTGCTGGTGGATCAGCTGCGTCCGGAAGACCGCGTGTCGATCGTCGTCTATGCCGGGGCCGCGGGGGTGGTGCTGGAACCGACCGCCGATAAAGCCGAAATCCTCGATGCCATCAAGCGCCTGAATGCGGGGGGTTCCACCGCCGGCGGGGCCGGCATTGAGCTGGCCTATAAAATCGCCAAACAGGCGTTTATGAAGAACGGCAACAACCGGGTGGTCCTGGCCACCGACGGCGACTTTAATGTGGGCGCCAGCTCCGACGGCGACCTGGTGCGGCTCATCGAGGAAAAGCGCAACTCCGGCATCTATCTGACCGTGCTCGGCTTCGGCACCGGTAATTACAAGGATTCCAAAATGGAGAAGCTGGCCGACAAGGGGAACGGGAACTACGCCTACATCGACGACATCCTCGAAGCCAAGAAGGTGCTGGTGAACGAAATGGGCGGCACGCTGGTGACCATTGCCAAGGACGTGAAAGTCCAGATCGAGTTCAACCCGAAACATGTGAAGGGCTACCGCCTGATCGGCTACGAAAACCGCATGCTCGCCGCAGAGGATTTCAATGACGATCTGAAAGATGCCGGCGAGCTGGGTGCGGGGCACACGGTTACGGCGCTTTACGAGCTCATTCCCGCCGGTTCGGACCTGCAGGTGCCGACCGCCGGGGACCTCAAATACCAGAAGACCCGCGTGGTCGACAGCGACGAGCTGATGACGGTGAAACTGCGTTATAAACATCCGGACGAAGACGAGAGCCAGATGATCAAACGCGCGGTGGCGGTGAGCGATATTTCTGCCATCACCAACCAGGGCAACCTCGCCTTTGCCAGCGCCGTGGCCGAGTTCGGCATGCTGCTGCGGGATTCGCAGTACAAAGGATCGGCCAGTTTTGAGGACGTGCTGAAGCGCGCCCGCGCCGCGAAGGGGAAGGATGACGAAGGCTACCGCGCCGAATTTATCCGCCTCGTGGAAAAAGCCGAGCTGCTGAGCAACGAATAAACCGCCGTTTTTCCAGGGATTGGAAAGGGGTTTTTCTACGGAAAAACCCCTTTTTTTCGTGCCGCGAATCCCGCGCGCTGCATGAAATTTTAAATAAGCATTGATAGGCCTAAATACATACCATATGTTGTGTCCTCTGTAATTCAAGTGGCACATATAGTGTTATAACATACAGTATTGTAGTAATAATCGTATTTTTAAAATAGGCGGATCAGCCTAAAACAATCGTTTCGAGGGAGTTCCACAAAGGCGGCATATTATGAGCGGAGATTTATTGGTGGTTAAGCGGAGCGGCGAGAAAGCGCCGCTGGATCTGGAGAAGATCCACAAGGTGATTACGTGGGCGGCGGAAGGGCTGGAAAAGGTGTCCGTTTCGCAGGTGGAGCTGAAGTCGCAGATCCATATGTTCGACGGAATCAAAACCGAGGACATCCACGAAACGATCATTAAAGCGGCGGCCGATCTGATCTCGGAAGAGACGCCCGACTACCAGTATCTGGCCGCGCGCCTGGCGGTGTTTCACCTGCGTAAAAAGGCGTACGGCCGGTTTACGCCGCCGACCCTTTTCGAGCATGTTTCAAAAATGGTGAAGGCCGGGCGGTACGACCCGCATCTGCTGGAGGATTATTCCAAGCAGGAGCTCGATGCGATGGACAAGTTTATCGACCATGACCGCGACCTGACCTTCAGCTATGCCGCCGTGAAACAGCTGGAAGGCAAATACCTGGTGCAGGACCGGGTGACCGGCCGGATTTATGAGAGCGCGCAGTTCCTTTACATGCTGGTTGCCGCCTGCCTGTTCGCGCACTATCCGAAGGCCACGCGCCTGGATTATATCGAGCGTTTTTACAACGCCGTCTCGACGTTTAAGATTTCGCTGCCGACCCCGATCATGGCGGGCATCCGCACCCCGACGCGCCAGTTTTCCTCCTGCGTGCTGATTGAATGCGACGACAGCCTGGATTCAGTCAACGCCACCTCCAGCGCGATCATTAAATATGTCAGCCAGCGCGCGGGCATCGGCATCAACGCCGGCCGTATCCGTGCGCTCGGCAGCTCGATCCGCAACGGCGAGGCCTTCCATACGGGCTGCATTCCGTTTTACAAACATTTCCAGACGGCGGTGAAAAGCTGCTCGCAGGGCGGGGTGCGCGGCGGGGCCGCCACGCTCTATTATCCGATCTGGCATCTCGAGGTGGAAGACCTGCTGGTGCTGAAGAACAACCGCGGCGTGGAGGAAAACCGGGTGCGGCATCTCGACTATGGGGTGCAGTTCAACAAACTGATGTATCAGCGCATGCTGAAGGATGAGCACATTACCCTGTTCAGTCCCAGTGATGTGCCGGGGCTTTACGATGCCTTTTTCCAGGACCAGGAAGAGTTTGAGCGGCTCTATTCGAAATATGAAGCCGATGATTCCATTCGGAAGAAAAAGATCCCGGCACTGGAACTGTTCACCGTCTTTGCGCAGGAGCGCGCCAGCACCGGCCGCATCTACCTGCAGAATGTCGACCACTGCAATACGCACAGCCCGTTTGATCCGGCGGTCGCGCCGGTGCGCCAGAGCAACCTGTGCCTGGAAATTGCGCTGCCGACCAAGCCGCTGAAGGATGTGAACGACGCCGAGGGCGAGATTGCGCTCTGCACGCTTTCGGCCATCAATCTCGGGGCACTGGAATCGTTCGATGATCTGGAGGAGCTCTCCGAGCTGGCGGTGCGGGCGCTCGACAGCCTGCTCGATTACCAGGGCTATCCGCTGCCCGCGGCTGAAAAAGCCTCGCTGGGCCGTCGCACACTGGGCATCGGGGTGATCAACTATGCCTACTATCTCGCGAAAAACGGCGTGCGTTATTCCGACGGCTCGGCCAAGGGGCTGACGCACCGGACGTTTGAAGCGCTGCAGTATTATCTGCTCAAGGCTTCGGTGGACCTGGCCAAAGAGTTCGGGCCGTGTCCGATGTTCGGAGAAACCACGTACTCGAAAGGGATTCTGCCGACCGATACTTATAAGAAAAACCTGGATGACATCTGCGATGAACCGCTGCATCTCGACTGGGACGCGCTGCGGAAGGATATGGTGGAGCACGGCCTGCGCAACTCCACGCTGACGGCGCTGATGCCGTCGGAAACCTCTTCGCAGATTTCGAATGCCACCAACGGGATTGAGCCGCCGCGCGGATTGATCAGTGTGAAGTCCAGCAAGGACGGGGTGCTCAAGCAGGTGGTGCCGGAATTTGAGAAACTGAAAGCGCAGTATGAACTGCTCTGGGATATTCCGAACAACGACGGCTATCTCGAACTGGTGGCCATCATGCAGAAGTTTGTCGATCAGACGATTTCGGCCAACACCAACTATGACCCGTCTAAATACCCGGACGGCAAAGTGCCGGTGAAGCAGATCCTCAAGGATATGCTCAAGGCCTATTCGCTGGGCGTGAAAACCCTCTACTACCACAACACGCGCGACGGCGCGGCGGACCGGCAGGGCGAAATTCAGGATAACGACTGCGTCGGCGGCGCCTGCAAAATTTAAGAGGAGCAACCATGGCATTTTCAACCTTCAGACAGGATCAAACCAACGCGCTTGAAGAGCCGATGTTTCTCGGCAACAGCGTGAATGTTTCGCGCTTCGACCAGCAGCGGCATCCGATTTTCGAAAGCATCATCGAAAAACAGCTCTCGTTTTTCTGGCGCCCCGAAGAGGTGGATATTTCCAAAGACCGCGCGGACTGGCAGTCGCTGACCGCTTCTGAACAGCACATTTTTATTTCCAACCTGAAATACCAGACGCTGCTCGATTCCGTGGCGGCGCGCAGTGTGAACGTCTGTCTGCTGCCGCTGGTGTCGCTGCCCGAGTTGGAGACGTGGGTGGAAACCTGGGCGTTTGCGGAAACCATTCATTCGCGTTCCTACACCCATATCCTGCGCAATCTCTTTTCCGACCCGAGCGCGGTGTTTGACGACATTGTCGTGAACGAAAATATTGTAAACCGGGCGAAAGACATTACGCGCCATTTCGATGAAATCATCCTGATGTCGCACATCTTTCATTCGCAGGGCGAGGGCAGCGTTTCCATTGAGGGCCGCACGGTGCATGTGACGAAACATGAACTGAAGAAGCGCCTCTACCTGGCGATCTGCGCCATCAATTCGCTCGAAGCGATCCGCTTCTATGTATCCTTCGCGTGCTCCTTCGCTTTTTCCGAACGCGAGCTGCTGGAGGGCAATGCCAAGATCATCAAACTGATTGCGCGCGACGAAGCGCTGCACCTGACCGGCACCCAGCATATCCTGAACCTCTGGGCCGACGGCCGCGACGATCCGGAAATGGCGGACATCGCCGCGGAGCTGCACGGCACCGGCCGCGCGCTGTTCCTCGATGTGGTGGAGCAGGAAAAGGCCTGGGCGGATTATCTGTTTAAAGACGGATCCATGATCGGCATGAATGCCGACATACTGAAGCAGTATGTCGAATACATCAGCAACCAGCGCATGCTGGCCATCGGTTACGACGCACCGTTCGAGATCAAAACCAATCCGCTGCCGTGGATGAATGCCTACCTGGTCAGCGATAATGTACAGGTCGCCCCTCAGGAAGCCGAAATCTCCTCCTATCTGGTCGGTCAGGTCGATTCTTCGGTTGCCAGTTCCGACTTTGCCGGTTTTGAATTGTAATGTGAATCGGGCATCAGGTAGGGCGCGACCGCCGGGCGCGCCAAGGCTCGCTGAGCGGCACGCGTGCATAAGCTCGCCCGGCGGTCGAGCTCTACCTCATGCCGCAGATTAGAAAGAGAGTGCAACCCTTATGCCGCACCTGATCCATGTCGATGAAGAGCTGAAACCGGTCGCCTATGAGGAAGCGGATGAGCTCAATGTGCTCGACTGCCTGGAAAAACGCGGGCTGGAACTGCACAGCCACTGCCGCGCGGGCATCTGCGGAACCTGCCGCGTCAAGCTGCTGCGCGGCGTGGTGAAATATCCCGCCGGCCCGCCGCTGGCCTATGTCCGCGACGGCGAGATTCTGCCGTGCTGCTGCGAGCCGGTCACGGATATCGAAATCAAGACCTACTGATCCTCGCCCTCCAGCTTGATCAGGTGCGGGTTTTCTGTAGACTGCGCTCCAATTATTGGAAACGAGGATTACATGAAAGTTTTACTGGTAGGAGACATTGTCGGGAAGCCCGGGCGGAATGCCTTTACGCAGGTGGCCGCGCAGCTCCGGGACGAAGGGCGCGTCGATTTTATCATCGCCAACGCCGAAAACGCGGCTTCGGGCCGCGGCCCGACTCCGGAGATTGCGCATGCGATTCTGAGTGCCGGCGCCGATGTGATTATCCTGGGCGACCATGCCTGGGACAGCAAGGAGATGGTGGCGGGCATCGATATGGAAGAGCGGATCATCCGCCCGGCCAACTTTCCGAAAGGGGCGCCGGGCAAAGGATGGGTGCGGGTTGATACGCCGGAAGGACCGCTGGTGGTGATGCAGCTCGTTTGCCGCGTCTTTATGCAGCCGAGCTATGACTGCCCGTTCCAGATGGCGGACCGTATGCTCAACGGCCCGCTCAGCTCGGATAAAGTGATCTTTCTCGATTTCCACGGCGAGGCGTCGTCGGAGCGCATGGCGATGGGCCGTTTTCTCGACGGGCGCGTGTCGTGCGTCACCGGAACCCATACGCATTGCCAGACGTCGGACAACCGGATTTTCCCGAACGGCACCGCCTACATGACCGACCTCGGCATGACCGGCCCGCAGGATTCCGTGCTCGGCCGCGAGGTCGAACCCGTCATTAAAAAATTCCTCACCGGTGTGCCGCAGAAATTCGACGTCGCCAAAGGCGATCCGACGCTCGAAGGCGCGATCGTCGACGTCGACATGAAAACGGGGAAGGCGAATTCCATCGAACGCATTCGAATTGCCCTTTAACGATGGCCGAAAAACGTCAGGTCTATTCGGTGTCCGACATCAACCGCAAAGCGCGGATGGTGCTGGAGTCCGCGATGGGCGAGCTGTGGGTGGAGGGCGAGCTGTCGCGCGTGACGATCCATTCGAGCGGGCACTGGTATTTTACGCTGAAGGATGCCGGCGCGGCGGTTTCGTGCGCGATGTTTGCGCGGGACAATGCCGGCGTGGTGTTTCGCCCGAAAGACGGCATGCAGGTGCAGATGCTGGCGCGGCCGAGTCTGTACGAAGCGAGCGGGCGGTATCAGCTGATTGCTTCGGAAATGGAGGAGGCCGGAAAGGGCAACCTCCAGGAGCAGTTTGAGAAGCTGAAAGCCAAGCTCGAGGCCGAGGGGCTTTTTTCCAGGGATCGGAAAAAACCGCTGCCGCTGCTGCCGAAAAAAATCGGCGTCGTCACGTCGCCCACCGGGGCGGCGATCCGCGACATCATCAACGTGCTGACGCGCCGCTTTCCGAATATTGAAATATTGCTGGCTCCGGTGACGGTCCAGGGGCCGACGGCAGCGAAGAGCATTGCCAATGCGGTGCGGTATTTGAATAAGCGGAATGTAGAGCAAGCGTCCCGCTTGCTTATCGGAGAAACGGAAAACAAGCGGCACGCTTGTTCTACTTTTGAGCGGCCGATTGATGTGATGATTGTCGGGCGCGGGGGCGGGTCGATTGAGGATCTGTGGGCGTTCAACGAGGAAGTGGTGGCGCGGGCCATTGCGGATTCGGACATTCCGGTGATTTCCGCGGTGGGGCACGAGATTGATTTTACGATTGCCGATTTTGCGGCGGATGTCCGGGCGCCGACGCCGTCGGCCGCGGCGGAGCTGGCGGTGCGGGAAAAGGGCGATCTGGAGGACGAGGTTTCGCTGTGTCAGCGTCGTTTGAATGAGAGCCTGACGCGGATGCAGCACGATTTCCGGCTGCGGCTGAACCGGGCGGCGCATTCGTATGTGTTCCGGGAACCGGCGGTGCTGGTGAAGCAGTACCGGCAGAGTATCCAATCGTTGGAAATGCGGATGGGCGATCTGCTGAAGCTGGAAGCGCGCGCGATTTTCCAGCGTCTGGAACGTTCGTCTACCCGCATGGAACATCTGCTGGAGACGGGGGTGCAGCAGGCGCACCAGCGGGTGGACGAGCTGGGCATGCTGATGCGCCACGAAATGGAGCGTAAGGCGGAGCGCAGCCGTCAGCAGTTCCAATCCCTGGAAAGCCAGTTGCGGATGCTGAATCCGCTGGCGGTGCTGGGGCGGGGCTACAGCCTGACGCGCCGGCCCGACGGTACCGTGGTGCGGAAAGCGGATGAAGTGCAGGCTGGTGATGCGCTGGTGACGATGCTGGCGGATGGGAAAGTGGTTTCCAAGGTGACGGAAAAAGAGTAAGGAACGCGTTCGGGAGACGAATTATGAGTGAGAAAAAAAGCGTGGATTTTGAACAGTCGCTGGGGCGGCTGGAAGAGCTGGTGGACCAGATGGAGAGCGGCGAACTGAGCCTGGAGGAGATGATTAAACATTTCGAAGAGGGCTCAAAGCTGGTCGAGGTCTGCACCCAAAAGCTGAACGAGGTTGAGCAGAAGATTGAGAAGCTCGTGAAGAAGGACGGCGAGCTTCAGGAAGTGCCTTTCGAGGTGGAGGACTAAATGGAGCGTCGGCGCATATTCCTGCTGGGTCTCTGTGGTCTCATGGTACTGAGTGCCCTGTTTTCGGCCCTGCACCGCCAGCGGGTCAAAGAGGAACCTTCGCACCGCCGCGTGGATATTCCCGAATCGCATTTCACGCCGCGGCAGCGGCCGCTGACCGAACATAACGCCGCGCGTGATTTCAGCAATGCGATTGCGGATGCGGTTGAAAAGGTGATGCCTTCGGTGGTGGTGATCCGCACGCAGAATGTGCTGAGGAAGCGTGAGCGGTTTGCGCTGGATCCGTTCGGCATGTATCAGGGTTATCGCGATGTCGAGGAGGAGCACAAGGGCGAAGGCTCGGGGGTGATCATTGATGAAGCGGGCCATATCCTGACGAGCTGGCATGTGATTGAAAATGCGGTGGACGGCGAAGTGGTGTTGAACGACGGCACACGGATGAGCGCCCTGGTGGTGGGCTATGACAAGGCCACCGACCTGGCGGTGCTGAAGATTAAAGATGCCGGGGCGGACAGCTGCCCGTATGTCGAGTTCGGCGATTCGGACCGGGTGCGGGTGGGCGAAGTGGCGATTGCCATCGGCTCCCCGTTCAGCCTGGCGGGGTCGGTGACGGTCGGGCACGTGAGCCAGAAGGGGCGGAAAGTCGATATCCTGCCCTACGAAGATTTTATCCAGACCGATGCGGCGATTAATGAAGGCAACAGCGGCGGTCCGCTCATTGATGTGGACGGCCGCCTGATCGGCATTAATACGGCGAAAAAAACGGATGACCAGCAGAAGGGCGTGGGCATCGCATTTTCGGTGCCGTCAAATCTGGCGATGGTGGTGGCGAAGTCGATTATTGAAAACGGGAAGCACGAATGGCCGTGGATCGGCGCCACGTTTTATGATGTGGACCAGCGGTTTCGCGATCAGGTGTTCGGCGGGGCCGGCGTGGTGATTGCCCAGGTCTGGAACAATACGCCCGCCGCCCGGGCGGGCCTGCAGCCGGGTACGGCCGTTATGGCGGTGGACGGCAGCGAGGTGCACAGCCAGCAGGATATTGAGCGGATCATCTACAACAAGTCGGTGGGCGACACCGTCCGTTTTCTGCTGCAGCTCAAAGAAGAGGAGCAGCTCGAAGTCGAACTGCTCCTTGAAGAGTTTCCCGGAATTACGGGTTAGCTGTCGCGCAGACCGCGAACCACGGCCTGGTCGAAGCCGAGCGGAACCAGGAATTCACTCATCAGCCATTCCGGCGGCGTGGTGCCGAGTTCTTTGGTGATGCAGTAATCGGTGTAGGCTTTCCACGCATCCCGGTGCGCCAGCAGCGGCGGAAGGGCTGCGCTGGCCGGCGCATCGTTGACGATGGCCGCGGACACCTGCTGCTGGGCATCCGCATTGCGGACATAGGCGGCCAGCTGGACCGGAGCCAGGTCCGGGCGCAGGGCGGAAATCTTCCGGGCCAGCGCCTGCTGGCGATCGGTGAGTCCTTCGGGATAGCTGAATGCGCGGTAGGCGCGGGCGGCTTCCTCGAATCCGCCGGTCTCGAAGAATTCGATCCGCTTGTTGGTGCGCGCGTCAGGATCGCTCCAGGCTTTGCCGAGATAGATCACCTCGGTGAGTCCGGAGGAGAATCCGGCCAGCCATCCGAGGCGCCCGTTTTCGATATCCTGCGGCAGGGTGAACACGCTGTGACCGATCATGATGCGGTGCTGGTCGTCGGCGGAGTCGAGCACTTCCACATAGATGCGGGTGCGGGCGTTCAGGTAATCCTGTGCCGCGCGGCGGGGAAAGAGCTGGTTGCCGTACACCGGCCACGCCAGCGCCATGGTTTTCAGGGCGAGGTCGTTGTCGGGTTCGGCGGCATAGCCGTTTTCCACACCGCGTTCGAGCAGGATATCCTTGTGCGAAAACTTCGGCAGCAGCAGTGCGGTCTGGTCGCCGTTGACCGGGAACGAACCCGGTTCAATGCCGGCCGCGAGCTGCAGGAAGTTGTAGGCGGTAAGGTCGGCCTGCCCGTGGAAGGACTGCCCTTCGTGCGCCGCAACGGTCTGACCGTCTTTGACCTCGGTCTGCGAGTTGGCGGAAGAGGGGCTGAAGAGATTGACCATCACAAACGGATGGCTGCCGTAGACGGCGCGCTCCATCGCGAGATGGGGGGCCGTGGTTTCGGCGTAGTCGGCCTGCTGGGCCTGGATGTAAAGCCAGGGGCGGGTGGCGCCGCCGCTGAAGTGGTTCGGCTCAATGTAGACGTTGAGCTGTTCCACGACGTTGAGCGCAAGCACCACCACGAGGGTGATCAGCACGATGACCGTGCAGAGCACCATGTCAGAGAAGGACTCGTAGATACCCTCGCTGTCGGAGGGCGTATCATGACGGGCAGCCGCACGCATTACGCCACCTTCTGACTTTCTTTGCGGTCAGCCGCGAGGGCGGACTTCTGGGTGAGGAACTGCTGAATCGAGTTGGCGGCCAGGGAGAGATGACCGGCAATTTCCGTGGCATCGGTATCGAGCTTGGCTTTCGCCATGGTCACCATTTCGCCGGTGGCCTGGCTGATGGCAGTGTGCAGTTCACCGACG
Organism: Pontiella sp.; assembly: GCA_041622415.1. GTDB lineage: Bacteria > Verrucomicrobiota > Kiritimatiellia > Kiritimatiellales > Pontiellaceae > Pontiella. The sequence continues at coordinate 2,479 of JBFJYX010000021.1, read as the reverse complement.
GCTTCGTTCAGTTCGATGGCGGTTCCGTCGACGGACAGTTTAAAGTCGGCGAGGGAGCCGGCCACGGTGTCGCCGGCCTGCTGGACCGAACTGCCGAGGCCTTCGAAGGAGCCGGACACTTTGTCGCCGGATTCGGCGATGGTGCCGTTGAGGACCTCGAACGATCCGGTTACGCCTTCCCCGGCCCGGGCCAGGGTGTCGTTGAGCACACCGAAGGATTCGTGCAGCTCATCGCCGGATTTGACGATGCCTTCGCTGACGGTGCTGACGGCGCCGTGAACTTCTTCGCCGGACTTCACAATGATTTCGTTAAACATCCCGAAGGAGTCTTTGACGGTTGAGCCGATTTCGCCGAACTGTCCGGTCATGCCGGATACGGCTTCTTTGGTGGCCTCCATGGCGTGGTCGCCGACCGCGGCGATGGATTCGCTGAATTTGCCGAGGGTTGTTTCAATGGATTCCGCGATGCGGCCGGTGAGGGCATCGACTTCGCGCTGCATGTTGCCGAAACTTTCGATCACACTGGAGAGCTGCCGGTTAAGCGCTTCCTCTTTGCTTTCGAGTTTGGCGGTGAGGTTTTTATCGGCATATTCCGCCGCTTCGGAGCAGAGTTCGGAGAGGGAGTTGAGCTGGGAAACCGCGACGGCACGCAAAATCAGGCCGCCGAGTGCGCCGAAAAAGGTGGTGTAGAATGCGGTGCCCATACCGGAAACGGTGGCTTTCAGGGCATCCATCATGGTGGTGCGCGAGAGGCCGATATTTTCAACCATGGCCCCCAGGCCGGAGATGGAGAGGATCAGGCCCACCACGGTGCCGAGCAGCCCCATCGAAATGACCAGTCCTGCCGCAATCGAAACCACGCGGACGCGGGAGTTGTGCTTGGAGTGATAGGTGTCGATGGCGGTATGTATATCCACCACTTCGCCCTTTTCCTTATAGCCCTTCAGCTTGTTGAACACCGATGCGAGATCCGTTTTGCCCGTGGAGCCCGGAATCCGGTCTGTTTTGGTGATGTCCGCCAGAATGCCCCACTCTTTGTGGAGGGATCGGGCGGAAAGGAAGGAAACCACGAGGCCTGCGGCAAACAGGGCGGTAATTACATAGCTCATGCCGGTCTCATCCGAGGCGAAGCCGGCGATCAGCTGGTTGCGGGTAACAATACCCATCACGAGCGACAGGCCGCCGGCCCAGATGCTCCACGATACGATCGGTGTCATTTTTGTCTGCATGTTCAGAATGTCTCCCTTGAGGGTGCTTTATGATTCGAGTGCGTTGTACTGGGCCGGAATAAAGCATTTCACATGCCATTGGCTGTCACGCCTTTGCAATTGGTGGATTGTACTAGGCCGCCCTGTAAAAGGCGTAATTTGCGCCGGTATTAGAAATGCCGCGCCGCAGGGCTTTTCAAACCGGCGAAATCAGGTAGAGTGCGCACGCATTTGCAGGAAAAACCTATGAAAAAACCTAAAAACAGTCGTCTCGTTGCCTCCGAAATTATTTTCCAATGGTTGGAAGACCAGAGCTTCCCGGATCGCCGCCTTGCGAAAATTGAGCACGATCACGCCTTTATTCTCGAAGTTGTAAACGGCGTGGTGCGCAACCGCCTGATTTTCCAATGGTTGGAAGATTCCTGGCTTAAATCCGAGCCGAAGCTGTTTTTCAAAGCGGTATTGTGGGTCGGTCTTTACCAGATTCTCTTTATGGACAAGGTGGAGCACTATGCGGTCATCAACGAAACCGTCAACGCGGCCAAAGAGCGCCCCGGCGGCGTCGGCGCCGCTAAAATGATCAATGCGGTCCTGCGCCGCGCCCAGCGCGAAAAGGACGACGTGTTCCTGCATTTGGAAAAAGAGCCGGACTATATCCGCCTCTCGCATCCCCAATTCCTGATGGAACGCTGGAAAAAGACCTATGGCGAAGCCGATACGCTGGCGCTCGCCCAATGGAATAACGAGCCGGCCTCGACGATTCTGCGCATTGAGCAGTCCGCCGTCGATGCCGCCGAATTTATCGACCGGCTGCGGGACGACGATATTGAGCCGCTGCTGCATCCCTATTCCGACAAAGAGATTTTTCTGGTCCTGCCGCGCGGCGTGCCGGTCCGGAAAGTGCCCGGCTATGACGAGGGCTGGTTTACCGTTCAGGATCCGGCCACGTCGGTATCGGTCGACCTGCTCGCGCCGCGCCCCGGCGAGGCCGTACTCGATGCCTGCGCTGCGCCCGGCGGTAAAACCGCCATGATGGCCGGACGAATGGATAAACGCGGCACGCTGGTGGCGATGGATATGCACGACGACCGCATCGAGGTTCTGCAGCAGAACCGGAAACGCCTGAAGCTCGACTGGATTGAAATTGTGAAGGGCGACGCCCGTAAACCCGGCCGGGTGTTCGGCGACCGGAAGTTCGATGCCGTCCTGCTGGATGTGCCGTGCCTCAACAGCGGGGTTTTCAAACGCCGTGCGGATGCCCGCTGGCGGGT
>JBFJYX010000020.1:0-16715 GCA_041622415.1 Pontiella sp. | reverse complement strand
GTTCCTCATTCCCTTTACCCCACTCTTTCTGGAGATCCAGCCTGTTAACCACTTCATAAAGGATAGGTTTAGAGGTAAGGATCTCAAACTGAGTTCGCAGAAAATAGGGATTGTACGTGGAGTAGTAAGACTGCTGAGCAAACGGATTAATCTGCGGAACGTCTTCTGATACCGAAATACGTACGCTGGACGCATATATATTCGGAAGCATCAGGGTGTATACGGTTCCGGTCAAAACAACAAGAATGGCAACAGCCAGGACAATTTCTTTTCGGGATCTGATTACGCGCCAGTAATCAAGGAAATGCAGGGTGCTAGACTGCTGCTCGGTCTCGCTGCTCATAGGTAAAACTCCAATCAAAAATCAAGATGGTGAAGGTAAACCTTCACCATCTTGTCATTCAAATCAAATCTGTAAAAATCAGATCGGGGATCAGAGACGAAGTCTCCAGGAAAGATCGATACGATTTCCGTCCCAGTCGGTAAGTGCAGAACCGCCGCCGGACACAGTGCGTGTGCGGAAGAGATAACCAAGCTCAGCAAAGTTATTACGATTGATCTGATAGGAACCGCGAAGACCCAGTGTGAAGAAGTTGTCTTTCACATCAGCTGTGCCCACACCGTTCTGATAATTTTGATCATAGAAACTGTAGGTATAGTTAAAGGAACCGGACATCGCAATTTTAGCGGTAATGTCATGGCGTGCACCAACGCCGAAATTGAACCGGTTCTGTGCATTGTAGACAGAGTTATCCGAACGATACAGCGAGTAACCCATAGAGGTGGTAACACTGGTCCGGGCGGTAGGTTGCGCTTCAAGACCGGCCTGCAGATAAGGCGTGGACTGGTCTTCAGTACCGCCCGTGTAACCTTCGACACTTGCAAAAGTAAACCCGACACGTCCGAATCCGTTGAGGGTCGGACTGAAATTCTGATCCACACCGGCCATCAGCGTAGTCGCATCATAGCCGCCGCGGTCACCGTCATAAGTCAGCGTGCTGAAGTTAACTGCACCCATAACCTTGGTTTTGTTCGGTTTCAGGTCACGGTAATACGCAAAGTCAGTCTTTACCTGGTCATAATCGTTACCACCGACTCCGCCGCCCTGCCATTCACCGTAGTTGCTGTCGTCCCACACCTTGAACTCATAGCCCAAACCCAGGGTAAGATAGCTGATGTCATTCAGGCTGTAATCGAGCGAACCCATCAAATCGTTTTCAATATAGTTCTGATTGAAGTCATCAAGAGCAGGACCGGTCTGACCCTCTTTCTGCTGATAGCGGAAACGATCGGACAGGGTCAGGAAAAGACGCTGGGATATTGCGTGATCAAGCTGGCCATACAGGGTCTGATAACTCACCAGCTCCGGGTCTGCATCAAAGCGATAAACAAATTCCGGCTCCCAGTAGAGCAGGGCATCCGTGCGGGATGAAAAGTTCAGCTTTGCGGTGAGATTAACCACATCCGAAATATACATCGAATCGGTCTCATCCGTGGTGGAGTAAATATTGTCATCATAGCCGATGCGTACATGGTTCTGAAATTTGACCACCCGCTCAACAGCACCGAATGATGTCCCCGAAATTAAAGCAAGAGCAGTAAGCACTTGAAGAGTTCTGTTCGTCATAGTTTTTGACTCCCTTAAAACAACCTGATTTTTTTTAACTTTTTGCCCCAACAATGATTATTCCGGTGTGGTTTCACGGTCATGCGGGTGAATCCCCGATTCCCAGCAGTTGGAAAAATGATTCTGATAGAAATCTCTCATGCGTTTGGAATTCCACGGAACATTGTACACATTAACCGGACCACCCTGGCGTCCACGGGCTCCGCTGTTTCTGCGATTGTTTCTCATCTGCTGAACCGCCTGCATAATCTCATCCGGAATCACACCGCTCAGCGCATCAACGGCTTTGGAAAGCGAGGACTTCAGCTCATCCACGGCAGAGGCAGCAGCATCCTCATCATTATTTTCCAATGCACGTTCCATAGCGGCGTATGCATCCTGAGCCTGTGCCAAAGCGGCATCCACGGCATCTGAACGTTTGCCGGCTTCGGCAATCGCATCTACATCACCCGTCAGGGAGGCTTCAGACAGAGCCGCCTTAGACAAAACGGACATCATCGAAATTTCTGCGAGATCTCCCGCAGCGGCGGCTGAATCAACAGCGTGGACATTCAGGGTGCCGGCAACAAGTGCAGCGAGAATCAGTGTTGAAAACTTAGTCATTTCTCCACTCCTTATTAGTTGGACGCATATTTCTGCGCAATCAGAGCCTTGACGCGCTCATAATTAAACTGGACCTGGGAACTGGAGGCAAGCGCATCCTGCATCGCGGTTCGAATGATATCCAGAGACTCGGTACGTTCCGTCGCAATGGCCTCGATGTACGAGAGTGCAATCTGAACCACTTTCGCACCGGACAACGCGACCCCGGCATTTACCTTGGCCAGCAATGCATAATCATTTGCAATGGATTCATTGGAAGCGGTTACAATTTTCGATGCGCTCTGTTTGGCGCCGCTGAGTGACTCAACGGCAATCTGCCAGTTTTCGGAAGCGGCTTCGATCACCTGGGCCACGTCGGGCATCAGGGGGGAATCTTCAGGAATCATGGCGAGCAGCTCTTTACCTTTGGTAATGGCAGCGCGGGCTTTTTCAACTTCAGCTTCCGCTTTGGCAATCGCCATTTCCGATGCCTGGATAACGCCGGCCGCCGCAGGCGCTTCAGCCCCCTGGGCGCATACAGTAGAATTCACGGTTCCGCCAAGCAGTGCCACCGCAAGACCAAATAAAAAAGTGTTCCTCATCATGCCCCAATCCTTAGGTTAAGTTAATCACGCTTATAAAATTACGGGTATATAAGCAAGCAAAACTAATTATTTACTCACTACCCGAGTTCAAAGTCTGAACCATTCCTTCATACCCCTGAACGTACTCGATGCCGTTCAACATACAGAATTCTTCCCAAGAATCAATACCCATCGGCAATATTACTTTGCCGGCCACGAACTCAGCCTCACCGGTAAAAACCAGCTCGATCTGGCCCATGACCCGGGCACAGTCGTTCAACGTAAATTCTGATCCGTTAACAACATCCATCAGCCCGAAATATATTCCGTGCTTATTCAGGAACGAGACACATTCCGTCAGCGTCGCATCAGCAGCCACATATCGATCGAACAATCCCGAAAATTTTGCAAAAATAAATGCCGCATCCGCATGGGTGGGAACACGGCGCTCCTCCCCGGCTTGCGCAAGGGAAAGCACACCGACTAAAAAAGCGATTCCTATGGATTTAATATACCGACTCACGGATTCCAGCGTCTTTCTGCATTCAGCCATAAAAGCGGCTTTAGGCCTATAATGGCATCTGCTTTAATGCGCCACGAATTTAATACGGAAACCGCCATGAAAACCAACTCTTTCACATTCAAACTTTCAGACGAAGAACAGGAGGCGGTCTACCAGTTGCTGAGCTCCCCCAAATACCTTCCCGCAAAGGTGCCCCACACCCGCATCGCCGCCTCCATTCCGGACTGCCGCATCAATCTCTATAACTCCGGCAAACTGCTGGTTCAAGGCAAGGCCGCCCAGGAATGGATCACCTTCACGCTGGAAACAGAGATCCTCAAAGAGGCTCGGCTGGGCTATGATGACGTCCATGACCCGGAAGCATTTCAACCGCATATGGGGATTGACGAATCCGGCAAGGGTGACTTCTTCGGCCCCCTCGTGATCGCCTCGGCCTATGTAGACGAAGGCCTGGTCGCAAAACTGCGCGAAATGGGCGTGCGCGACTCAAAAAAAATCAGCTCCGACAACGTCGCGCTCAATATGGCCCGGGATATCCGGAAACTGCTGGGCGACCGTTGCGCCATGATCACCATCGGTCCGCGCTCGTACAACCGGATGTATGCGAAGATACGGAATGTGAATAAAATGCTGGCCTGGGGCCATGCACGCGCCATTGAAAACCTGCTCGAAAAGGTGCCGGACTGCCCCCGCGCCCTGTCCGACAAATTCGGTCCGACCCACCAAATCGAACGCGCCCTGATGGATAAAGGCCGCAAAATCAGACTGGACCAGCGGACCAAAGCGGAATCTGACCCCGCGGTGGCCGCCGCATCAATCCTGGCCCGCGCCGGTTTCGTGTATGCGCTCAAGCAGATGGGAAAAGCCCAGGGCTTCGAAGTGCCCAAGGGCGCATCCGACAAAGTACGGCGGGAAGCGGAAAAACTGGTAGCCAATAAAGGGCCGGGCATTCTGCTCGACGTGGCAAAGTGCCATTTCCAGACCACGGATAAAGTACTGGCTGAGGTCGGTTATTCCCGCAAGGACCTGCCCCGCCCCGATTGATATCGCAGCTATTCCGCCGTGCCGAAGGTCACATTCTTAATGCCCGCGCCGGCACAGGCGTTCAGCACATCGATCACCCGCTCATGCACCGCATCGTCATCGGCAGCAATGGTGATAACCGCTTTCGATTTTGAAATTTTCGCGGCCTGGGCATAGCGCAGCAGGGTATATTCCAGCCCTTCCAGATCCGACTTATCCTGCGAAGCATACACCTTGTTGTTCAGCACGATTTCGCCGGTCGCCATCACCTCGATAATTTGCTCGTCCGGAATCTCCATCTGGGTCGAAACCGCAACCGAACCCGGCAGCGCAAGGTCCAGGTCAGCTTCCGTACGCTTCAGCTGGGCACTGACCATAAAATAAATCAGCAGCAGGAAAACCACGTCAATTAAGGGAGCAATCTGCAACTCCGTCTTTTCGTTAATGAGCTCATCCATCCAGGCTTTCATGCTCAGTTCCCCGACTCAAACGTTGCAAAAATCACATTCACCACTCCGCCCTCGGCGCAGGCCGCCATCACGTCCTTCACATGCTTATGCTTCGCATAGCGGTCGGCACGCAGGTAGATCTCCGCTTTGGGATCATCCGTCAGCAGATTCCGGACATAAGGCGTAATCTGGTCAATTTCCACCGGCTTCAGGTTCATGATGATGTCCACCTCTTCGCCGGTGTTGTCGCGGGAACGAAGGGTGATCAGCTGCCGGCCGCGCGCGTTGGCCGGAACCTTGGATTCATCCGCAACCGGCAACTCAACCGGCGTACGGTCCATCTTCGACATATGCGAAGCGACCATAAAGAAAATCAGCAGCAGGAAGACCATATCAATCATGGGAGCCATGTTGATTTCGTCTTCGCCGCCTTCGACTGGAATTTTAAATTTCACAGACCATTCCCGACCTTAATCAGTCTACTTTGGCATACCGGTAAATGTTCATGTAATGGCCGACCAAGCGCCCCATAGTGGACATGGTCCCAATGAAATTATTCTTAAACAGGAAATAGGCGATCATGGCCGGAATCGCAATCACCAGCCCCGTCGCCGTCGTAATCAGGGCCTCACCAATGGAGCCCGCCAGCTTGCCGGGATCCCCCATTCCGCCCTGCGCAATGATCGAGAACGCCTTGATCATACCCGAAACCGTACCGAGCAGCCCGAGCATCGGAGCCGTACCGCCGATGATCGAAAGAAAATTGATCGGCTTCATAAAGATAACCATCTGTTCATTACCGGCCTCTTCGATCGCCTCCATCACATGCTGCTGGTCATAGTCATGCTCTTCCGAAATCCGCTCCATACCGGCATCCAGAACCGCCGTAATCAGACTGTCATTCGCCGCGCACAATTCACGCAAGCCCTGAACATCGCGCCGGGCCATCAGCTCCTCAATCTGAGGCTTCAGGTCGTTGCGCAGCATATTTTTCCCGCGCAGCATCAACAGGTTGCGGATGATAAAATAAAACATCGCCACCGAGAACAGGCCCAGCGGATACATCGCCCAGCCTCCCTGTTTGATCAACGCACCGAACGTCACCGATTCCGCCACTTCAGCCTGAACAGCCGCCGGATCCGCACCCGCTTCCTGAGCAAGCGTTGAAGCAATCGGGACCATCATGCCGACAAACAGCACAATCATTGCAACAACTCCTAGATATCCTTTTTTCATATGTCTAACCTCCACGGGTTCCGGTTGATTCCATTTTAATCTTTTCGCCCTCCCGGCTCCAATTTGAATCCGGATAGGCGATCATTAATTCCTCGGCGACCGCCGCCGCTTTATGCGGCAGGCCCATCTGCTGATAAATCTGTGCTTCCAGCACCGTGGCCGGCGGCATCCACTCCTCATCGCGGCCGTGAAATGCCACAATCTGCGCCACCCGCTGCATGGCGCCGCGCGTATCCCCGCTCAACAGCGCCAGCCGGCCCTGAATATATTCAGACATCGGAACCGAAACCGCCGCCGGATTTCCAATGCTTGAAAAAACGGTCCGGGCACTGTCCGGCTTGCCCTGGTCCAGCAGCATCACCGTAAAATACATACTCGCAATATCGATCAGCTCCTGCTGCCCCGTCTGGCGGATATATCCGATCGTACGCCCCGCCGCGGCATCGCTGCCGTTCCAATACTGCGCCCGCAGCCACCAAACCAGATAGCGCCCGAGGTTGGTCGGCAGGTTGCTGTACTGCGCCACCGGACCGATCGACTGCTCCAGCAGCCCCTCCAGCGCCTTGCGGTCGCCGCGGTAAAACATCGATTCGCACATATTCAGACTGACGCCTGAAAAACGGAACTCAATCAACTCAACCATGGACAGCGCCACCGACGACGAACCGGTCGTCTGATAAAGGCGGTCCCCCTGGATTTTAAGCTGTTTCACAACAAACGAGTTGCCGGAGTTCACCGTCACCTTCGCCGCATAATCCGACTGGGCCGCGGCCGATCCCGCCACCCACAACGCCGCTGCCGCCGCAAGAATCATTTTCATAACGCCACCTCCGACGGGCTCAGCTCTTCCAGGCGCTCCGCGGCTTCCCGGCCCTCCGGCGTCGCCGCCACCTTTTCATTAGCCAGCATCTCGCGGTAGGTATTGATGATCTCCTGATCATACCCGCCGAGTTTTTCCATACATTGGACACTCATCGCATAAGCCGGGGCCACCCACTCCGTATAATCCTCATAGAGCACATAAATCCGCTGGAAATAGGCAAACGCCTCCTCCACGGCTCCCAGCTCCATTTTGCACAGCCCCGAATAATACAGCGCCTCCGGGGTCAGGGGTCCGCGCCACTCGCGAATACCCAGCACCTCGGTGTACGCCTCCAGTGCCCGCTCAAAATCACCCTTCATCCGCAGCGCATCCGCGCGCCGCTTCCGGGCATAGCCCACCGACTTGCTGTAGCCGAACTTCAACAGGATTTCCTCGCCCAGCGCATCCGCATCGGCATACCGCCCCTCCCCGATCAGCGCATCCAGGTTGGCAATCATGATATAGAGCATGTTGTTGGAAATCTTAAAATGGGTCGTAAAACGTTCCGAAGCCTCATGCACCAGCGCCCACTCGCCGCGCTTCACCGCCTCGCGCGCAATCAGCACCAGCGTCCCCGGTCCGGAAGCCGGCACATTCTTCGCCTGCACAACCGCATCCACAAAAAGCGCGCGCTCATCCCCGCTCGTGATACCGGCAAACACCGTCTGATACCGCAGCACCAGCGTGCGGGAACCCGACTCGCCCGCCTTTTTTAAACGCTCGTCCAGGTAATCCATCATAAGGCCGCGGTAATCCGAATACTCCTCGCCTCGGTAATCACTCACAATCTCATTCAGAATCAGATCCACCCCGCCCCGGGCCGGATCGCTGCCGAATGAATCGACAATATCCAGATAGGCCCGAATCGCCCGGGGATATTCATTCAGCCCCTTATACGCCTTCCCCATCCAGTTCGCCGCCTGGGCAAAATCACCCTCCGCGCCATGGCGCTCCAGATAGTCCGACATCAACTCAATAATATCCGTATAGCGGCGATCCTTCTCCAGCGCCTCCGCCGAGCGGAACGTCGGATAGCTGATCTGCGACAGATTCTGCGCCGTCTCAATCGCCCGCTTGAAATAATCCAGCGCCACTTCCAGATCACCTTCCGCCGCACGCAGGTCGCCCAGCATCGCAAAGGCTTCCGACAGCAGCGTGCTTTCCGGGTAATTCCAGACAAACGCCTTGAACGACGCCTCGGACTCCTCATATTTTTCAGAACCGTACTGCGCAATGCCCAGGCGGTAAGACGCATCCTCCTCGAACAGCCGCTCCTCATACTTCGGATTGCTCAGATACCCCTCAAACGCAATCTCCGCCTTGGCGAACTCGCCCTGGAACAGCAGGGTCATCGCCCGCCAGTACTCCGCCGATTCGTAATACCGGCTGTCCGGCCACTCCGCCAAAACCTTCGCGAAATACCCCAGCGCCTCCGAATAATCCAGACTCTGGAAACGGATATAGCCCAGCAAATAGTGGATCTGGTCGATATATTTATGATCAGGCGAAATCTCCAGCGCCTGCTTACCCATCTTATAGGCCAGCTCAAACTGCTGCTGCTGCATGCGCACCTGCATCAGGTTCAGCGTCACATCATCCCGGAACGCACCGTTCGGCATCTGCTCCACATAGGCATAGCCCTCCGCCGTGGCCAACGCCCACTCCTGCTCATCCAGCATCACCGTAAACGCCGAATACCGCGCCTGATCTGCCAGTTCACTCGCCGGATTCTCATCAAAAATGCGGTGATAGATCGCATGCGCCGGCCAGTTACGCTCCAGGTCGTTATAGCTCTGCGCCATACGCAGCAACACATCCATGTCGTAATCCTGGAAATTCTTAATGACCTCATACTGCTTTTTCAGCCGATCAAACAACTGCTGCTGTTTCAGCTGATGCGCCTTAAACTCCGTCAGCGTCTGTTTCCCGTCCGCCACATACGGCTTCATCGCCGCCTTGAGATCGCGCAGCCGGTTTTCATAATGCGCCGTCAGCTCCGCCTTGGTCAGCACCAGGCGGTACAGCAGCAGCGCCTTCAAAAACTGACCCTGATTATAATGAGCGTCGCCGGCCTCGAGCAGCGCCAGGTTCAGCCCCACATCATGACGCGACGCCATATCGCAGTTCGGCAGGAAACCGAACAGGTTGTAAAAATCATCCAGCCGCACATAACAGGTCACCAGCATCACCGCCGCACCCGATTTCACCGTATCCTTGTCCGCAATCCGGTACAGCGACGCCAGCGGCCGGAGTGCATCCTGCCACTTTTCCTGTTGATACAGCGATTCGGACAACAGCTGCGTCGCCGGAATTTTAAGATCCTCCGCCAGCCGAACATTCTTCAGCACCAGCCGCGCCTGCTCCTCCACCGCCGGCCACTGCTGCATCATCGTCAGGCACTGCGCCGCCATCACCCGCGCCGATTCCTGCTGCAGGTCATCCGGAAACTCGTCGGCAAAGCGGATAAAATTCCGCGCACCGGAAACATACTCGCCCAGTTTCATCTGGCAGTAGGCGAGCTGATAAAGGGTAAACGCCAACGTCTGCCGCGCTTTGGGGGTATCATCCCCCTCCAAACGAACCAGGATTTCCTCAAGAAAAGGCAGCGCGTCCCGGAGCTGCTCATTTTTCAGGAGCGCCTTCACGGTCTCCAGCAGCACACTGGTTGATTCTGCCTGCGGATCCAGGCGCGAAAGCTCGCTCTGGGTCATGCCCCGCCCCCGCTGCCTCAGCTCCAGCTGGGCAGAGGTCCGCCGCGGCAGGTATCCCGCCGCCAGGAGGATTATCAACCCCCAATACAAACTCCGCGCATTCCACATAGTCTCAAAATCCTACTTAAGTCTGCCAAACTCAGAAAGACCAAAAGCTGCAAAAAAAAGAAAAATCAGCCTTGCGTCCCCTCGCCGCTTTCGATAAAAACCTCGCTCCCTTAACGAACCAGAGGATTTTTACCATGAAAGCTGATATCCATCCAAACTACGAAGAAGCGACGATCCGCTGCTCCTGCGGTAACGAGATTGCAACTCGTTCCACCGTTAAGGAAATGCATGTCAACACATGCTCCAGCTGCCACCCCTTCTTCACCGGTAGCGCAAAACTGATCGATACTGAAGGCCGCGTCGACCGCTTCAAGAAGCGTTTCGCCGAAGGCATGTATTAATCAGTCCGCTGTCACACAGGCCGAACCTGCGCAAGCACGTTCGGCCTTTTTGTGTCCACACCCCTATAGAACCGCATGGAGAGAAATTTATTTTAGGCAAAATTACTTCTTTTCACCGCCGGACGGAAAAACCATCCTGATTTCAAATTATTCCGCCTAAAAAAAGGATCCTGCCATGGTCGACCAAGCCTATCTCGAACAGCTCAAAACCAAGCTCAGCGAACTTGAAACCAAGATGTCGCTCCCCGAGGTTTCGTCCGACCCCCAGAAAATGCAGGCCACCATGCGCGAATATGCGCACCAGAAAAAACTGGCCGAATGCGCGTCCAAAGTGGTGTCGCTCGCCAATGCCAAAGCCGAATCCGAAGCCATTATGGCCGATGCCGAGTCCGACGACGAACTCAAGGAAATGGCGGAAATGGAACTGGCCGAGGTTTCCGAAGCCCTGCCCGAAGCCGAGCGCGAAATGATGGTCGCCCTCATTCCGCCGGACCCCACCGACTCGCGCAACGTCATCATGGAAATCCGCGCCGGCACCGGCGGCGACGAAGCCGGCATTTTTGCCGGCGACCTCTACCGCATGTACACCCGCTATTTCGACGTCAAAGGCTGGCGCCATAAAGTGCTCGACCTCTCCCCCTCCGAATCCGGCGGCTACAAGGAAATCTCCTTCTCCGTCGAAGGCGAAGAGGTCTACAAAACCCTCAAACACGAAGGCGGCACCCACCGCGTACAGCGCGTCCCGCAGACCGAAACGCAGGGCCGCGTACACACCTCCGCCGCCACCGTCGCCGTTCTCGCCGAAGTGGAAGAAGTCGACATCGAAATCAAAACCGAAGACCTCCGCATCGACACCTACCGCGCCCAGGGCGCCGGCGGCCAGCACGTCAACACCACCGACTCCGCCATCCGCATCACCCATATCCCCACCGGCACCGTCGTGCAGTGCCAGGACGAACGCTCCCAGCACAAAAACAAAGCCGCCGCCATGAAAATGCTGCGCGCCCGTATTTACGACGACCAGCAGCGCAAAGCCGCCGAAGAACAGGCCTCCGAGCGAAAATCCATGGTCGGCTCCGGCGACCGGTCGGAAAAAATCCGCACCTACAACTATCCCCAGAACCGCCTCACCGATCACCGCATCAACCTGACGCTCTACAAACTCGACCGCGTCATGGAAGGCTCGCTCGACGAAATCTTTACGGCCCTTCACGAACACGACGTCGAAGAACGCATCAAAAAGCAGATGGAAAAATAAGCCGCGCCGGCCGGTCCATTTGCCCCCTCACACACCCGCCCGCCAAAATCCATCGGTTAGCGGTTTGATTTCCAACGCCTGGAAACTATGATCCCATCCTTAAAAGGGGATCATTTATGGGGATGCACTTTTCCACACATGCCGGTGGCGGGATCGCCGGCAAAATCATTTTCAGCGTGTTCGGGCTCTTCTTCGCCTTCATGGGTTCCATGTTCGTAAAGCAGGAATGGAATGCCCTGCAGGACATCAAGGCCATGCAGCAGTGGGTGCAGACCCCCTGCACCATCGAAACCAGCAAAACCGAGGACGCCGGCGAAGATTTCCGGCTTGCCGTCACCTACCGCTATGCCGTGAATGGAAACACATACACCGGCGATCAATACGGTAAACGCCGATACCTGAAAGCGGAAACCATCGGCGAAATCAAAAGCGCCGAAAAACGGTTCCCGCCCGGCAAAACCGTGCAGGGCTTTTATAACCCCGCCGACCCGGCCGAAGCCGTACTGGACCGCCCGACCGTCAAAGACGCAAAACGCTCGCTGGGCCTGACCTTCATCTTCCCCGCCTTCGGGCTTCTGTTTGCCGGACTCCCCTGGATGCGGGGCCGCAGCCGAAAGACGGCGCCAAAGAAAGTGCGGTCCGCCCGGTTTTTCCTGATTCCCTTCGGCTCCATCTTTGCCGCGGTCGGCCTGCTGATGATTAAACCGCTGCTGGTGGATCCAATGCAGAAAACGCAGGCCGCCAAAACCTGGAACGAAGTCCCGGCCACCGTGGTCTCCAGCAAAGTGAAGTCGCACGACAGCGATGACGGCACCACCTACAGCCCCTACATCGCTTACCGGTATATGGTGGACGGCTCCGAATATTTCGGCGATCAGTACACCTTTATGGGCGGCTCCAGCAGCGGCTATGACGGCAAGGCGGAAATTGTCCGCCGCTATCCGCGGAACATGGAATTCACGGTATACGTCAATCCGGACAACCCCGCGGAATCGGTCATCAACCGGGAGGCCTCGTGGACGCTCCTGTTCGGCCTGATTCCCCTGGTCTTCGCCGCCGCCGGCATTGCGATCATCATCGCCGGCTTCCGCGCCAAAGGCGGCAGCACCCCGCTCGACCAAAAACAGGCCGGCGAACACGTCGTGGCCCTTAAAGGAAAATCGCCCAAAGCCAAGGCGGTCGGCCTGACCCTGTTCGCCGGCATCTGGGGCGGCGCCATTTTCCTGATCCTGAAATCCGATGCCCCGATTCTCTTCCCCATCGTCTTCGGCCTGTTCGGTATCGCCATCGCCGCCGGAGCCGTTCACGCCATTCTCGCCACCTTCAACCCGCGGCCCGTCGCGGAAATCACCCCCGGCCGGATCCACCCCGGCACGCAGGTCGCCTTGCGCTGGCGTATCGGCGGCCGCACCGAGCGCATCAGCTCCCTGACCGTTGCCCTGCAATGCCTCAAGGTCACCACCGAAACCCGCCGCAGCGGCAGCGAAACCCGGACCAGCGTAATCAAAACCCCGATCCACGACGAAGAGCTGTTGCAAAGCAGTCAGCAGCACGGCATCGCGCAGCAGGCCGTCACGTTCACCATTCCCGCCGACCGGCCCGCCTCCCGCCCCGGCAACCGCGACGGCATTCAATGGCAGCTGGTCTTCCACGGCGACATCGCCCGCTGGCCCGACATGAAAGAGGAACTCCCCTTCCTCGTTTACCCGCAAGAAACGAACGCCTAATCCTTCCATTTCCCCAACGGGAAACGTATATTGCCCGCCCGAAAGGATGAATCAATGAGCGGAATGAAAAGTGCATACGAACTGGCCATGGAACGCCTCGGCGGCGAAGCCAGCGATCTGACCGATGAGCAGAAAGCGGCCCTCGCCGAGATCGATTCCAAAATGAAAGCCAAAGTGGCCGAGACCGAAATCATGTTCGACCAGCAGCTGGCCGCCGAGCGCGATCCTGCCAAAGCCGGACTGATCCAGCAGACCCGCCAACAGACCATCGCCCGAATCAAAGAAGACGCTGAAGCTGAGAAGGAGAAAATCAGGCAATAGGAGTCAGGGACCAGGCATAGTGAATAGCTTTCTTTTCACTGGTGCCTGTTGCCTTATGCCCAATGCCTCTCACTCCCATGAAAACCACACCCAAAAACGTAGACTTTCTCGTCATCGGCTCCGGCCTCGCCGGACTGACCGCCGCCCTTGAACTTTCCAAACACGGGAAAGTCCTGGTCAGCACCAAGGTCGAAGCCTCCGAATGCAACAGCTTCTATGCCCAGGGCGGCATCGCCTGCGTCATCGATCCCGACGACACCGTACAGGCCCACGTGGAAGACACCATCAGCACCGGATGCGGCCTCAGCAACCCCGACGTGGTTGAAGAAATCGTCCGCAGTGGCTACGACCGGATTCACGAACTCGAACAGTTCGGCATTGAATTTGACCTGCGCAAACTCAAGGGCAAGGAAACCGAATACGATCTCGGCCAGGAAGGCGGCCACTCGCACCGCCGCATTCTGCACGCCGGCGATATCACCGGCAAATCGATGATGCAGACGCTCATCCTTCGCGCACAGGAAAACCCCAACATCACCCTGCGCGAAAACCTCATGGCCATCGACCTCGTCACCACCGAATGGGTCAAACACCCCGGAGAAAACCGCTGCATCGGCGCCTACTTTATCGACACCAAAACTGAGCATATCTTTGCCGTGCACGCCCGCTGCACGGTGCTCGCCACCGGCGGCATCGGCAAGGTCTATCCCTACACCTCCAACCCCGACGTCGCCACCGGCGACGGCGTGGCCATGGCCTGGCGCGCGGGCCTGCCGATCCGCAACATGGAATTTGTGCAGTTCCACCCCACCTGCCTCTACCACCCCGACGCCAAATCCTTCCTCATCTCCGAGGCCGTCCGCGGCGAAGGCGCGGAACTGATGGATATCCGCGGCCGGAAATTCATGAAGGACTTCGACGAACGCGGCTCACTCGCCACCCGCGATGTCACCGCACGCGCCATCGACGCCGTAATGAAAAAACACGGGGATGAATTTGTCTATCTCGACATTTCCCACCGCTCCGAATCCTTCCTGCGCGAACGCTTTCCGAACCTCTACAATGCCTGCCTGCGCTACGGCGTGAACATGGCGAAAGAGCCGATTCCCGTGGTGCCGGCCTGTCACTATTCCTGCGGCGGCATCGTGGCGGAAGTGAACGGCACAACCGCACTGCCCGGCTTCTATGCCTGCGGCGAAGTCGCCAGCACCGGCCTGCACGGCGCCAACCGCCTTGCCAGCAACTCCCTGCTCGAGGCCCTCGTCTGCGGCCACGCCACCGCCGTCGAAATTTCCAACGTCTGGAAAGAGTTCAACGAAGATGCGGTCATTCCTGACTGGCGCTGCGGCGAAGCCGTTTCGTCCGACGAAGCCGTGGTGGTGGAACACAACTGGAACGAAGTGCGTACCGCCATGTGGGATTATGTCGGCATCGTCCGCACCGAGCGCCGCCTCGCGCGCGCCCGGTCGCGCATCCGCAACCTGCGCCAGGAAATCAAGCAGTACTACGGCGACTACCTCGTCACCGCCGACCTGCTGGAACTGCGCAACATTGCCGACGTCGCCGAACTGATCATCCGTTCCGCCGAGCAGCGTAAAGAGAGCCGCGGCCTGCACTTTATGTCGGACCATCCCGAAACCGCCGACTTCCTCGCCGACACCATCATCCACGACAAACCCGGCGGGCCCCTGACCTAGCAGGCTAAGTCCTGACCGCCTCGTTCAGGCAGCCGCAGCGCGGACACCGGTCCATCGGCCGGTTCCGGGCAAAGGCATAAACGTGGCCGCACTCCGCGCACAAATAGATATTTTCGCGCTCGCGCATCGGACGATGCTTGGAACGGAGATTATAAAAAAGCGCCAGCAAACCGATCAGCAGCAGCGGGCCGGAAACAAAAACCATCAGGATGATACCGAGATCCAGCGTAATCATTCCGCCGCCTCCCCGTTCGTCCGGGCGGGCTCGGCGGAATAGATTTCCACCGTTCCGTCCAGAGGCGTTCCTTCGTTGAACTGCAACCCGTAGAGCAGCTTGAGAATCTCCACATTGAGCGGCGCCGATTCCAGCGGCTTTTCCAGAAAGACATGCTGCACCACCCCTTCGCCGGAAACGTGAAGCTTGGCGCGGACTTCCCAGGCATTGGAAACATCCTGGTTCAGCTCGGCCGGCAGGACCACGCCGCCGACGATCCGGTCTTTCAGTTCCGGCGCCAGCGTGACACGGCGTGCGGACGGCCCTTTCTTTTCGGCCCCGAAAACTTCGCCCGGAATATCCGGCGCCCCGGCCAGCGTCGTCGTCAGCATCAGCGCCGGCGAATCGATCCCCACGCCGGGCTCCACCGGATCGGCATCCAGAAACTGCTCCGGTGTTCCGGATTTCGGAATAAAGCGCGGCGTCTCAATTTTCTGTTCATAGAGTTCCCGGCTGAACCCCATCGCGGAGGGCAGCGAGAACAGCACCGGCGAAACAATGGTTCGCACCGGCGTTCCGTTCACGGGAAGATCTTCGCCGCCCGGCGTCATGAAAAAGGTTCGCGGAGGCGTCGGCAGCTCGCCCCGCAGCACCTCGGCCGGTTTCGGCTGCACAACAAAAAACAGGCCCGCATGAAACACCATGGCAATCAGGCCGGCCATATAAAATGCGAAGGATGGTGCCTGCGTCACTCGCCGACCTCCTCCAAAGCGGAAATCTGGGTGGCAATCGAAACATCCTGAATGCCCGCTTCCAGAGCGGCATTCCAGGCTTTCACCACGGTGCCGTGCTCCACACGCTCATCGGCTTCGATAATGAGAACGCTATTCCCGCGGCTCCGCGCCTGGTTGGCCAGGGCCGCCTTCAGCCCGGCTTCGTCCAGCCGCTCGTTGTTAAAATAGAACCAGCCGCCCCGGGTGATCGACAGGACCATCGACCCGAAACGCGCGCCGCCCGTAAACGGAGAATCCGGCAGGGTAATATTGATCCCCGGCTGCATCACAAAAGGAGACACCACCAGAAAAAAGGCCAGCGCCAGCAGCGAGGCATCGCAGAAGCCGAGCGCAATCGTAAACACACCCGCCGGTTTCCGCGTCGGTTTAAAGCGTCTCAGCGCCTGGCTTTTTTTATGCGGATCAAAGGGTTTCATGGCCTTCTTCTCCAACCGGCGCGCGGTCATATACCAGGAAGTGATACACCTCTTCCGCCGCATATTCCATGTTCAGCGTAATGCGTTCCACGCGGCTCAGCAGAAAGTTGTAGCCCGCAAAGGAGGGAATCGAAATACAAAGCCCCACCGCCGTGGTGAGCAGCGCCTGCCAGATGCCGCCCGAGAGATCGCCGATTTCAGCCAGCGGGGCATTCTGCTCCATCTGCATGAAAATACGGACC
>JBFJYX010000019.1:0-16796 GCA_041622415.1 Pontiella sp. | reverse complement strand
GGCAACGTGGATTTGGCCGATGCCTTTATCACGGTGGACGGCTCTGCCTACTGGGGCCCCGCGGCCGACTATGTGCTGCTGACGGCCGGGACGCTTGCGGCCATGCCCGCGGCCGGCCATATTTCGATCACCGGCCTGGAGAGCGCCTCGGTCTCGCAGGTCGGCAACAGCGTGGTGCTCTCTGTAGCCGAAGCCAAAGCCACCGCCGTTTTTGAAAATACAACCGGCGACGGCCTGTGGAATACCGCCGGCAACTGGAACCCGGTCGGTGTGCCGACGGGCGCCGTGATTGCAGTGATCCCGTCGGGACAGACCGCGACCGCGGCCGTTGAGCCGCCGGCGGTTGACGGCATTATGGTGCAGAGCAATGCGGTGCTGGCCGTGCAGAACGGTTTAACGACGCCGCAGCTTCAGGTGCATGCGGCCGCCGTACTTCGGCTGGAGCTCGGGCTGACCTCGTTTACGCCGGTCATGGCGGATGTCTTTGAATTTGATGCCTTCAGCCAGATCGAGATCGACGGCCAGGCCTATGAAGGCCTCGACGGCTATTTTACGGTGATGATGTCGAGCAACCTGGTCAGCAACCTGGCCCAACAGGTCACCTTTACCGGCTTCGCTGCCCGCGAGCCGGCCGTGATTGTTGAAGACGACGGTTTGCGCCTGCGCGTGATTGCCATGCCGTCGCTGTCGCAACGCCTCTGTTCACTCGTGCCGGACGGCCGGGTGGCCCCGGACTATGCCAACACCACGTTTTCAGCCACGCGGAAATATGATCCGTCGGGCTCCGCGTGGAGCGTTTCGTTCGACGAAGCGCATGTGCACGATACCACACTCATCCAGACGGCCGCGCATACGAATCAGTCGTGGGAACTGCGGACCGGCCGCGGCGGCTTTATCTATTCGCTGCGCACCGGCGCGCTGGGCGAAACCGTCCCGCCGTCGTGGCGCAGCACGCAGGATGCCTCGCCGTGGAACGATGAAGTCTGGCAGGGCGTGGCCGTCGGCCCGCTGAATAATCCGCCGGACAGCCGCTACTTTATGCACCAGTCCGGCGTCTATCTCCTGAGGGATCCGGTTTTGACCGAGCCGTTCTATTCGCCGCAGGTGGCTTCGTATCTCGATCAGGCCGACCGCAGCTTTACGACCGTCAACTGGACGCCGCAGGCCCATGTGAATATCTATGTGGATGAAGATCCTTCCAATGATTGGAAGTCATATCTGCTCTGCTATACGCGCTACCGGGATCTGGGGCAGGGCGTGATCGAAGTGACGATGGGCTACTATAACTACGGCCCGGACCTGCTCGACTGGTTTAATATGCCGTGGGGCGGCGTGCGGCGCACCAGCACGGAGTTTGCTTTCACCTCCGAGCCGGGCGGCACCACCTGGCGCGAGCCGATGACCAACAGCTGGGGCACCAGTGAAGATTTTGATGAAACGGGCGGCTGGCAGGGCTTCAGCAACACCTCCAACGGGGTGACGCCGTCGCTTGCTTTTATCTTCGGGCAGGATACCGTTCCGCGTCTCCCGGGTCAGAAATCGGACAGCTGGTTTCGCACCGGCTATGCCGGCGGAAAAAACCAATACAAGCCGACCGAAACCGATTGGCGCAACTATCTCGTTTCCACCGCCGTCCGCCGCTATAACCTGCCGCAGGGCAACGGTATCTGGTCGACGCACTTTTATGCGCTCGGCGACAACCTGCAGGATCTGTCCGACAGCATTCAGGCGCGCGGGCTGATCGGTGCCGACCTGGCCGCATTTGATTATACAGAGGCCGATACGCCGCTGATCGCCTACAGCGTCTCCGGCAGCGGCGAAAGTTTCCAATGCCTGGAAAACGGCAGCTCGCCCGACTTTTTCCTTTATGCGCATCCCGTGACCGGCAGCTTCCCGATCTTTGAAATCATCGAGGACGACGTGCATTACCTGACCTGGAACCCCTATGCCAACGGCATCGTGAAACCCTACGACGGCACCATCGCCGGTCTTCGCCTGCTCGGATTTGCCATGCCGTCGGCGGGCACCCACGGCTCCTATGCCGCGCTGGACGGACTGCTGCCGACCGAAAATTACCGGCCCGACGGCGAAACGCTTTTTATCCGCACCGCCACGTCGATTGAGACGTGGCGGGTGGAGCACTTCGGATTCACCGATGATGCCGGCGACGGCGCGAATGCGGCTGATCCCGACAGCGACACCCTGGCCAACCTCGGCGAATATGCCCTGGGCGGCAACCCGACCAATCCTGCCGATATCGGCTATGTTCCGACCTTTGGAACGTTCGAGGACGGCGGCACGAACGGGTTTGAATTTATCCACGCGCGGCGGAAGGATTCTGCAGCCGAACTGGCCTACACTATCGAATCGACCGATAACCTGGTTTCCAATGATTGGAACACCGCTTCTTATATTGAACTTCCAACCATTGGAAACCTGGATGACGAGTTTGAAGTCGTCACCAACCGCATCGATACCGCCGGAAAAACCAACGAGTTTATTCGCCTGAAGGTCGAAGAACTGTAGGCAGAGACAGGATAGTGGAAATGAAAAAACGAGTTCTCATGATCGGGGCGGCATTGATGGCCCTGTCGGCGTCCGCCCAGCGGCCTGCACAGCCGAATTTTGTGATTCTGCTGGCGGATGATCTCGGCTGGCAGGATGTGGGTTGCTACGACGTCGACGGGAATGCCGTGTATGAAACGCCGTACATGGATCAGCTGGCCGCTTCCGGCGTGCGGTTCATGCAGGGGTATTCGCCGACACCGGTCTGCGGGCCGAGCCGCTACGGCATTCTGAGCGGCCGGTTTCCGGCCTATGGGAAAACCCATGTGCAGGGTGGCGAATGCCCCAAGCCCTACACGCAGTCCTTCCGGATGATGGATCCCTATTACACCGGCCGGATGGAGCTCGACGAGATCACTATTGCCGAGGCGCTTAAACCCTATGGTTATCTGAGCGGGCACAGCGGAAAATGGCACGTGGCGGTGAATCATAATTCGTTCCCGCAGCCGACGGATCAGGGGTTCGACTTTTCCAAACATGATCTGGGGATTTCGAGGAAGGTGGGGGATCGTCTGGCGGACTTTGCCACCACCAATTCCGCCGATGCCTATCAGCTGCAGGACCTGGACGGGTTGGCTTCAACGAACGGATTTGCGTTCGACCAGACCACGCAGGATATCATCGACTTCATGGACGCGGCGGTGGCATCGAATGCGCCGTTCTTCAGTTATTACGCCGCGTGGTATGTGCATTCACCCATCCAGACCCGCACCGAACGACTGCTGAAAAAATATGCGCTGAAAATGGGATATGGCTGGCCGCTGGACGGCACGGAGGATCTCTCGGCCGATGCACAGATCAATCCGTACTACGGGGCAATGGTCGAAGAGTTCGATTTTAATATTCAGCGGATTATCCAATATCTGGAAACGACGGATGATCCACGCTGGCCGGGCCATAAGCTGATAGAGAACACCTACATTTTTCTGACCTCCGACAACGGCGGCATGGAGGGCACCGCCACTGAAACGTATACCGACAATGATCCGCTCGACCGCGGCAAGATCCGGGCGGAAGAGGGCGGGGTACGTGTACCGTTTATTGTAGTCGGCCCCGATGTGCCGACCAATGAAGTCAGCGAGGTCATGGTCAACGGCCTCGATTTTTATCCCACCATGCTGTCGCTCGCCGGCATTCCGGTGCCGGAGCGGCTCGACGGGTGCGATCTGAGCGACCTGCTGACGGTCGATCCTCAGGATGCCGATCTGGTGAAGCATTATGACGGCTCGGTGCGCGATACGATGTACTGGCATTACCCGCACGGCGGCGCCCTGCACAGCACGATCCGCAAGGAGGGCTGGAAGCTGTTCCGCAACTATGACTGGCGCGACAACGCCAGCCTTGAACCGTACCGGCTTTATAAACTTTACGAGACGGACGGTTCGGAATATGACATCGGCGAAGATGCCGATCTGGTGGACTCTGAAGCCACCAAAACAACCGAGCTTTCGGGGGAGCTGAATGCTTGGCTGACGGATGTGGGTGCCCGGCTGCCGCATTATAATCCGAATACCACCCAGACGCTGACGAATAAGGAAAACGTGCCGGCGGTGCTGGATAAAGGTGATGCCGAAGGGATTGGTTGGGTCACCTTTGAAACCGACAAGGCTGCCGTGGTGCACGCCGACCTGATTTATACGCTCAACGGCGACGGCAGTGCGGACGAGGAGTGGTTCCGCATGGATGCCGACCTCGATGCCGCCACCGGATATGCCGAGGCGGAGATTCCGGACGGTACCACGCACTATGTGTTCAACCTGATTGACGAAAATAATTTCCTGGTCAGCTCCGAGGATGTGGGGATTCTTTCGGACTACATTCCCGATTCGGAGGTGGTTCCGGCTTATGTTGCTTCGTCCATTCCCGTGGAGGCGGTTTTCACGAATATCGGCACCCTCTTTCCGACGAACGATGTGGTGCTGAGCAATGCGGTCAGCGCGGTCAACGGCGTGCCCATACGCGATAACGATTCCTACACCACGTCGGGAGGGCAGACCTTCAGCCTTGCGGACGCCGCAACCCTGACCGCCCTGACGCTGCAGGGCGGGAACAATACGAGTTTCGGCGACGGCGAACACAAGGTGGAGCTCTGGATCGGCCAATACGTCAACGGCACACCGGGCGATACGCTGGTGAGGGAATATATCGACCTGGAAAACCGTTCGGTCAGCAGCGGGAAATTTTACACGATCGATTTTTCGGATACGGAATTTCCGGCCGGCAGCTATGCCTTCCAGCTGGCCTGGACCACGAATGATTCATCGCACGATATCCGGTTTTACCGTGCGGACGGCAACAGTGCTGCCGATGGCGAAGGGCGGCTCTACTCCGGCTCCCCGAATCTGCCGTTCAGCGATTCGGGTTATGATGACACCAAGGATGTGGTGTATGCCCTGCATGGATTCGAGCATCCGCCCGAACCGGGCATTGCCGATAATAAGCTGAACTATACCTTCCTCTATTTTGAAAACGGCTATCCGACGCCGATGAGCGGCTACCGCCGTTCCCAGAGCGAGGCCAACACCGCCGCGCGCGCCAATCCCGACCTGGTGGTTCAGACCGGAACCTACAGCCTGATGCTGGATTGCGACGATATGGAGCTGAACGGCTTCGACGCGCTGGCCGGCTCGGATTACCGCACGGCGCTCACGAATGATGTGTCAGTGTTTACCCCGGCGGATCTGATCCTGTCGGTGACGAAAGACGGAACCAATTATACCTGTACGGCTGCACCGGTTCAGGATTCGTCCGACCAGCTGGTGCGGCTGATCCAGAGCAACCGCTTTAACCAGCGCTTTGATCTGCTCGGTCTGGTCTTCGAAGACGGCAGCGGCAATGTGCTCGATGCGGAGGCGCGTTTTGAAGTGACGGCCTGGGCCGACCGCGTGGCCTTCAAACTCGATCTGTCCGGCGTGAGCGGCGTGACCGAAACCTCCGTGAAGGTGGTGTCGCCCGGCAGTGTATTTCACGAGTCGACCGTCGCCGGCGATTCGGCCGTGCTGGCGATTCGGCCGCACACCGATACGACCCTGTCGGCGTGGGATCCGAATGACTACATTGTGAACGCCTACGACCGCAGCACGCTCGCGGCGCTGACGTGTACGTTTGATGCCGACGAATTTGCGCTGCACATCGATGTGCCGGCGGATTCGGTGTCCTATCCCGCCGATACCAACCGCGTGGATGAATATGTGATTGAAGTCACCAACCCGGCTGACGAAGCGCAGAGCATCCCGCTGATTTTTGAGCAGCCGACCCCGCGCAAGATTACCGGAACGGTCATGGTGCTGTGCGATGAGGACGACGGGCGGCCGATCGGGATTCCGGTGCAGATTTCCAAGAACTGGCACGGCACGTCGTCGGATATTGTGCACCGCGGAAGCTGGCTGCGCGGCTATACCATGCTGCCGCTCGCCGCCGGTGAAACCAAACGCGTTCGTCTGCGCGTCGTCTATGGCTACTGGGGCGGGGCGGGGGCCGTTTCGCATTCGCAGCTCAGCCTGATCGGCTGGGGCAAAAACTGGAAGTGGGACGAAAGCGCGCTGGGCGCCTGGGGCGAGTCGTGCACCTACGATCCCTGCCTGCATGCCGGCGTCGCCTTTATGGACGATGTGCGCCCGACCTTCACCACGCCGATGAATTCCGGCACCGACCACAACTGGACCGAAAACTCCGGCGGCGGGGACTATCTGATTTATCGCGACAGCGCCAATACCTATCGCTGGATCAAGCGCCTGAAGACCGCGTATCTGTGGACGGGGCCCAATATGACCGAGGTGCTCTACAGCGGCCTGACCGATGACGATAAAGTCCGCGTGACCTATTCTAGCCGTGCCGTCCGTACGCTCGATTATCACCGCCGCTTCCACGGCTATAAATATGAATTCCTTGAAGACGTCACATCGCCCGAACGCTTTGTTTATCATCAGATGGCGGCGGACTATTATACGGGCCCGACCTTTACGAATTATTACCGCGGCGACGCCACCGGTCTGCTGGCTGCGGAGACCGCCGACCCCGGCGGAAACAGCTATAAAGGTTCGCCTGTGCTCTTCACCAATCAGTGGCTGAGCGTCGAAGACGTCATGTCCTACGACAAGGTGTCGAGAAGCCGCCGCGGACTCATTAACCTGTCGTCCACGCTCAACGGCAACCCGTTCCCGCTTTACATGCATACCTACGGCCGCACGTGGGGCTCGGACCGCATGATGTTCGATTTCAGTGCGGACTCGGTGGAACGGTCCTACAGCGCCGGCGATGTGGTTGAAGGCGAGTTTGAATTCATTATGCCGCCGGTGTCTGCGTCCGACTACTGGGGCTACGATGCGGAATTCGCCGCGCGGCTGAGCGGATACGGTTCCAATGCCTGGAACGCGGTGTTTGATGAATTTAAGCAGAATGTGCGGGCGAAGGTGGCCGTGCACGAGGGCGGCCTGCTGCGCAGCTATCCGCTGGAGATTCAGGCGGAGAATGCAACGGTGCTGGCGGACTTTACCGTCTACAGCGGCGGCATCGGCCATCTGCCGGTGGTGCTCAAGGGCGTCGAGCCCGGGCTGGCCCTGCAGGCGCAGCGCTGGACGGGCGGCGCCTGGGTCGCGCTCGAAACCGCCGACGTGAACGAAAACAACGATTACCAGGGCGTGCAGAATGCCGACGGCACCATGGACGTGGTGTTCAATATGCCGCGGCCGTCCGCCGATCTCGACGAGAGCTGGCGCATCCGCGTGGTCTCCGGTTCTTCGACCGACCTGCAGGGCGGCTTTGCGGACTGGGTCCACAGTTATGATCTCAACGGGACGGCGCTGGATTGGTCCGCCAATCCGGACAGCGATGCCTTGAGCAATCTGGGCGAATATGCCTTCGGCGGCGATCCGACGAATGGGGCCGACACCGGTTATGCGCTTGTTGCCTCCGGCGCGGCCGACGGATGGGATGTGGTCTATGCCCGGCGCAGGAATTCCGAAGGCGAGCTCCGCTATGTGCTCGAAAGCAGCGCCAACCTCGTTTCCAATGATTGGAAAATGGTAGAGGGACTGGTTCCAACCCTTGGAAACCTGGATGCCGATTATGAAGCCGTCACCAACCGCATCGACACCGCCGGTAAAACCAGCGAATTCATTCGCGTGAAGATTGAAACCCTGTAAATCGTCTCCGGCGAACTCTGTCCCGACGGGGCTCAATCCATCATCGACCGACCTTTATCCGTCCGGAACCGCGGTGCGGCGACGTTCTTAAAAGGAATAACTGTTCCAGTTGGTTTCCGTGCGCTACATTCCGTAACCGTGGGCATGGCGTACATGCGAAACCGTTTAAACGAAAGGGTCGGAATGAAATCCGCTGTTGTATTGTTTTTGTTGATGATGAGCTCCGTGGCCGGGGCGGCCGGTAAACCTCCGGCGTCCGAGTTTTCAAAGCCGAATGTGATTGTGATCTATACGGATGACCAAGGCTACGGCGACGTCAGCGCCCTGAATCCGGAGGCTAAATTCCAGACGCCGAACATGGACCGGCTGGCGCACGAGGGGATTGCGTTTACGCAGGGCCACAGTTCGGATTCCGTCTGCACGCCGTCGCGCTATGGGCTGCTGACCGGCCGCTATTCGTGGCGTACGGAGCTGAAAACCGGCGTTTATAATGCCGAGCAGCCCTGCATGATTGCGGATGGGCGGATGACGCTGGCGAATCTCTTCAAGGATCAGGGCTATCACACGGCGATGGTCGGCAAATGGCATCTGGGCATGGATTTTCCGGGAACGCCGGACAACCGCGACTGGACGCAGCCGGTGCAGGATATGCCGCTGGATAAGGGCTTTGATTATTTCTTCGGCATTCCGGCGTCGCTGAACTACGGAATCCTCGCGTGGTTTGAAGGGCGCTACGCCAAAGTGCCGCCGACCATGTATACCAACAAAAAGAAAAATCCGCGGCACATGGATTACCGCATTATGCCGCCCTATGAAACCCAGCCCGGCAAATCGACCGATCCGACGCGCACCGTGAAAACCAACTTTGAGATCGCGGAAGATTTTATTGATAACCAATGCCTGACGCGCTTTACGGACAAGGCGATTGAGTGGATGGGCACGAAAGCAGAGGAAGCAAAAAACGGCACCCCGTTCTTCCTCTACCTGCCGTATACGTCGCCGCATTATCCGGTTTGTCCGCTGCCGGAATTTCATGGGCAGGGTGACGCCGGGGCCTACGGCGAATTTGTGATCGAAACGGATTACCACATCGGCCGCATTCTCCAGTATCTGGAAAAATCCGGTCTGGACGAAAATACGCTGATTGTCTTTACCAGCGACAACGGGCCGGAAAGATCGTGGCCGGGCCGGTTGAAAAAATACGGACACGACAGCCGCGGCGCTTTGAAAGAGGGCAAGCGGTCGGTGTATGAGGGCGGGCACCGGGTGCCGTTCCTGGTTCGCTGGCCGGCCGGTATTCCGGAAGCGGGGCGCACGTGGGATGAACCGGTGGGGCAGATTGACCTGCTGGCGACCTTTGCAGACCTGCTGGGGGCCGAGCTGCCGGAGACCGCCGGTGAAGACAGCCAGAGTTTTGCTTCGGTGCTGCTGGATCCGAAGGCGGACTATGACCGCCTGCCGATTCTCAACCACGGCAATGACGGGCGCTACGCGATTACCGATGGAAACTGGAAGCTGGTGACGCCGGGCCGGGATACGGGTTTTGAACTCTACGACCTGTCCGCCGACCGGCTGGAAAAAAAGAATGTGGCGGAAGCGCATCCGGAGACGGTGGACCGGCTGACGAAACGGATTACGGAAATTGTGGCGCAGGGCCGGACGACGTCCGGCGCGCCGCAGCCCAACGATACCGGCTACTGGGAAGACCTGCGCTGGATGACCGAAGAAGAGTATCGCAGTGCCGCGAAATAGAGCATGAACGGACTGAGGGTACGGTCAGGATGATGGTGAATAAATTAATATAAGAGGAATCGTATTGTGAAAACTCTAACACTCACCCTGTTTACGAGCCTGCTTGTTTCATCTCTTTCGGCTCAGGTCGTGCCTGAATCGATGGCCGACCGGGGCACCGGCCGTGCGGCCTGGCTGGATGAAGCCAAGTACGGGATGTTTATTCACTGGGGCGTTTATTCGACGCTGGCGAACGGCGAATGGGTCATGTGCCGCACCAGAATTCCGGTCGCTGAATACAGGGAGATGGCGTCGAAGTTCAACCCGGTTAAATTCAATGCCGATGAATGGGTGGCTGTCGCAAAAAATGCGGGGATGAAATACATCACCATCACGAGCAAACATCATGATGGATTTGCCATGTTTGATTCGGATGCGTCGGAATACAACATCGTCGATTATACGCCCTTTAAGCGCGATGTGCTGCAGGAGCTCAAAGACGCCTGCGACAGGGCGGGGATCAAACTGGGCTTTTACTACTCGCAGACGCAGGACTGGGAGTTTCCGGGCGGCGCAGGGCGCAAGTGGGATGATGCGCAAAAAGGAGAGTTCCGAACGTATATCGATACCAAGGCCCTTCCTCAGCTGAAGGAAATTATGGCCTATGATCCCACGCATATCTGGTTTGATACGCCGCATGCCATGACGCCGGAACTGGGGCGCGAATTTGAATCCATCGTCCGCGCGGCGGATCCCGATTGCATTATCAACAGCCGCCTGATGTACCACGGCAATCAGGTTGAAGGCCTGAAACCGGCGCAGTTGGAAGAGTTGAAGGACATTGGTGTTGATTTTCTTTCCTATCGCGACCGTACCATTCCGCCGAAGAGTCCATGGGAATACTGGGAGACCTGCATGACGCTGAATGGGGCCTGGGGCTATAATGCCAAAGACAATAACTGGAAGACCCCCGAGCAGGTCATCATGCAGCTCACCGAAGTGGTCAGTAAGGGCGGGGCATTTCTGCTGAATGTCGGACCCACTGCAGAGGGGTTGATTCCCGAATCGGCGGTTAAGAATCTTGAGGCGGCCGGCGAGTGGCTCAAGGTGAATGGAGAGGCCATTTACGGCGCGCGCGGAACGATCTTCCGGGGAGAGGGTACATTTATCACACGCACTGCAGCGGAGCAGGCGGCCCTGGATAAGGAAGCGTTGGCAACGGGAGCCGGAAAGAAACAGAAAGGGCACCGGCAAAAAGATTATGCCTGGCTGGCCACGGGGCGCGAAGGCAAACTTTACCTTCACTTCTTCCAGTGGCCGACCGAGCCCTTTGTCCTGCACGGCTTCGATAAAGATAAAGTAACCGGCGCCTATTTTCTGGCTGATGCCCGGAAGTCTGCCGTTAACCTAAAGCAAGAGGGCGGAACGGTTACGATTAAACTGCCCGAACAGCCCCTCGATGAATTGAGCACGGTACTTTGTCTGACCTTGGGGGTGCAAAAATGAACGTTTTTCTGAAGCTGTTTTTTATCGGTGCTGCGGTGGGCACCATTTCCAGTTTGGCTCTGGCGGGAAATCAGAAGCCCAATGTGATTCTGGTGATGACCGATGACCAGGGCTACGGCGACCTGGGGTGCCACGGCAACCCGATCCTGAAAACGCCGGAGATTGATAAGCTTCATGCGGAAGCGATTCGCTTTACCGATTTTCACGTCAGCCCGTTCTGCACGCCGAGCCGGGCGGCGCTGATGACGGGGAACAATCCGGGGTACACGGGGGCCTATCGCACCAGTTCGGGGCGGACGATGATGCATCCGGATGAAAAGACGGTGGCGAACCTGTTTGCGGATGCCGGGTATGCGACGGGTATGGTCGGAAAGTGGCATCTGGGCGATAATGCGCCGCACCGTCCGCAGGACCGCGGATTTCAGGATGTGGTCTGGCACCGCTGCGGCGGGATTGGGCAGGCATCGGATTACTGGGGCAACGACTATTTTGACGACACCTATGAGCGCAACGGGGCGTTTGAAGAATTTGAAGGCTACTGCACGGATGTCTTCTTTCGGGAGGGGCTGCGGTTTGTTGAGCAAAATAAAGAGCGGCCGTTTTTCCTCTATCTGCCGCTCAATGCGCCGCACGGTCCGTATCGTGTTCCGTCGGAATGGGCGGAGCCGTATGAAGGCAATAAGCAGGTCGCCAATCCGAACTTTTACGGCATGATCGCGAATGTCGATCACAACATGGGCATCCTGCGCCGGCGTTTGGACGAGCTCGGCCTGGCTGAAAATACGATCCTTATTTTTATGACGGATAATGGAACGTCGGCGGGGGCAAAGTTCAAGGGGTTGAATTCCGAGCCGCTGGTCGGCTACAACGCAGGCATGCGCGGCAAAAAATCGTCCGTCTACGATGGCGGTCACCGGGTGCCGTTTTTTATCTACTGGCCGAACGGCGGATTAACCGGCGGCAGGGATATTGAAACGCTGGCGGCCCATATTGATGTGCTGCCCACCCTGGCCGACCTCTGCGGTATCCCGGTTCCGGAAAGCTACGATACGGACGGAATCTCTTTAAAGCCGCTGCTGGACGGCTCGAAGGAACCCTGGCCGCGGGAGCATCATGTGGTGCAGTATCACGGAGGTGCGTATGGTAATGCGCTGCCGCCGGGACCGCTGGCCTATTCGGTGGTGCTGACGGAGCGCTGGCGGCTGGTGAATTCAGACGGACAGTTTCTCTATGATATCCAGGCGGATCCCGCCCAGCGGCATGATGTGGCCTCAGAGCATCCTGAAGTGGTGGAGCGGCTGCGCGCGCTCTACGACCCGTTCTGGGAAAGGGTCTCGCCGCGCATGACGCCGGTTCGCATTGATATCGGCAACCCGGCGGAACCAAAGACCGTGCTGTGCTCACAGGACTGGCATATGAAAACCGGGAATCCGCCGTGGAATTTCGGCGCCATTAAAAAACTCCCGAAAGTGACGGGGCCCTGGCTGGTAGAGGTGAAACGCGCCGGCCGGTATCGCATTACGCTGCGTCAGTGGCCGGCCGAAGCCGACAAGCCGGTTCAGGCGGTTCGCGCAAAACTCGAGATTGCCGGACAGGCGGCGGAGCAGGGGGTTGAACCCGGAAGCAAAAGCGTGGTGTTTGAGATGGAACTGCCGGCCGGATCTGCCGAACTGGTGACCTATCTCTATGATGAAAAGGGCCGGGCTGGCGGGGCCTATTTCACCGAGGTGGAGTGGTTGAACTAATGCAAAAAGGGTTGAGGAAAATTCGCGGGTTTATTCTCGGAATGGGAATGTTGCTTCCTGCTTTGGCTTTTACCGCGGAGCAGCCGAAAAATGTCCTGTTGATTTGTGTAGACGATCTGCGGCCGGAGCTGAACGGCTTCGGCGCGGAGTATATTCATTCGCCGAACATCGATGCGCTGGCGGAATCGGGGCGCGCCTTTATCCGGCACTATGTGAATGCGCCGAGCTGCGGGCCGTCGCGCTATGCCATGCTGACGGGGCTGTATCCGGTGAAGGGCCGCTGGAATGAGCATTTAAAAATGCGGGCCGAGCGGCTGGCGGAAGACCCGGAGTCGGAGCCGCAGAGCATGCCCGAGTGGTTCAGGTCGCATGGCTACACCACGGTGTCGGTCGGGAAGGTTTCGCATTATCCGGGCGGGCGGTACGGTGACGGCTGGGCCGATGATGCCAAACCTGAGCTGCCGAACGGCTGGGACCGCCACCTCATGCCGAGCGGGCCGTGGGAAAATCCGCAGGGGGCGATGCACGGGTATGCCCACGGTAAAAAGCGCATTAAGGCCGGCGATGAAGATTTTGTGTTTGAATCGGAGGAAGGGCCGGACACCATCTATCCCGACGGCCTGATCGCGGTCGAAGGACTGAAGCAGCTGGAAAAACTGGCGGAGGGAGATCAACCCTTCTTTCTGGCGATCGGGCTGATCAAACCGCACCTGCCGTTCGGTGCGCCGGCAAAGTATATGGACTTCTATAAGGATGTGACGCTGCCGCCGATTCCGCATCCGGAAAAACCCGAAGGCAAAACCACGTGGCATGGGTCCGGTGAGTTTATGAAGTATGAGCGGTGGGGCCGGGATCCCCGGAGCGATGCGGCGTTTGCCGACGAGGTGCGCAGGCACTATGCCGCCTGCGTGACCTATGCCGATAAGCATGTCGGCGATATTATGGCGAAACTCAAAGAAACCGGCGCGGATAAGAATACGATTGTGATTCTGTGGGGCGACCATGGCTGGCATCTGGGTGAGCACGGCATCTGGGGCAAACACAGCCTGTTTGAGGAATCGCTGCACGCGCCGCTGATTGTTTCTTTTCCAGGCATTGGAAAATCGGGCGCGGCCAGTGATGCCGTGGTGGAGACGGTCGATATTTTTCCGACGCTGTGCGGCCTGACGGAGCTGCCGGTGCCGGAATTTGTTCAGGGAACCTCGCTGGAATCCATGCTGGAAGATCCCGCGGCGCCGGGCCATACGGCGGTTGGTTATTATAATTCGCGGAAGACGATTCGCACGAAGACGCATCGCATGATTGAACATAAGGACGGATTTGTAGAACTCTATGACCATGCGGCGGGTGGCGGAGAGACGGTCAATGTGGCTTCCGAACATCCCGAACTGGTTGAAGAACTTCAAATGCAGTTGAATCAAACGTTAGAGGTAAAATGAATATATTCCGGATCGTGATTGGTCTGTTGAGCACGGCGCTGCTGGTTTCCGCGGCGCCGACGCATTTGGTGGATGAAGCGCCGGTGAGCATCCAAAAGCTCGGGGATGGCACGTGGCTGGTTGATTTCGGGAAGGTGGCTTTCGGGAATGTGCGTTTAATTTCCGGTGAAGACCAAAACGTAAAGGTACATTTTGGCGAGGCGATGAAAGATGGCCGGATTGACCGCAAACCGCCGGGCACGGTCCGTTATAAATCGACCGATGTTTTGTTGAAAGCCAACGAGTCAACCACGGTTGCTCCGGCAAAAGATGGGCGTAATACCAGAGTCAACCATCGGTCGAACCCTCCCGCGATTTTGACGCCGGCGGAGTGGGGGGTCATCCTGCCGTTCCGATGGTTGGAAATCGAGGGATGGACCGGGGAGCTGCAACCGGAGCAGGTGATTCGGCAATCCGCTTTTTCCAGGGACTGGAACGATGCCGCCGCGGATTTTGAGTGTTCGGACGATATGCTCAACCGGATCTGGGATCTGTGCAAATATTCGATCAAGGCCACGACGTTTGCCGGGGTTTATGTGGACGGCGATCGCGAGCGCATTCCGTATGAAGCCGATGCCTATCTGAATCAGCTGAGTCATTATTATACCGACTCCGATATTCAGGTTGCGCGCGACACGGTTGATCATCTGCTGAACTATCCCACCTGGCCGTCGGAATGGCCGCCGCACATGGTATTTATGGTCTATGCCGACTGGATGCATACGGGCGACACCGAATGGATGGGCGCGCGTTATGAGGCGCTGAAGTCAACGACGCTGGCTGATCGCAAGGGCAATGACGGTTTAGTGGCCACCACGCCCGGGCAGATCAAAAAGGGTGATATTGTGGACTGGCCGATCGCCGAGCGCGACGGCTATGTCTTTACTGCGCGCAACACGGTGGTGAATGCATTTCATCTGCGGGCGATTGAACGCATGGCGATGATGGCTGATGCCCTGGGCAGAAAGAACGAAGCTGAGCAGTTCCGCAAAGACTACCAGGCGTCGCTTCAGGCCTTTCAGAAAACCTTTTTTAATCCGGATACCGGGCTGTATGTCGATGGTGTTGAAACGGATCATTCATCGCTGCATGCCAATCTGTTCCCGCTCGCCTTCGGGTTGGTTCCCGATGAGCATAAGGACAACATTGCGGAATGGTTGGCGGGACGCGGGATGCAGTGTTCGGTTTATGCGGCGCAGTATCTGATGGAGGCGCTGTTTGAAAACGGCCGGGCCGCGGCCGCGCTGGAGCTGATGACGGCCGGGAACGACCGCAGCTGGCGACATATGGTGGAGAGCGGCACCACAATTACGTGGGAAGCGTGGGACCAGAAATATAAACCGAACCAGGACTGGAACCATGCCTGGGGCGCCGCCCCGGCCAATCTGCTGCCGCGCTACCTCCTCGGGGTGGAGGCGCAGCAGCCGGGATGGGCAACCGTGCGGATTCGTCCAAACCCTGGAACGCTGTCGTTTGCCCGGGGCAAGGTGCCGACGCCGCGCGGGCCGGTTTCCATCCATTGGAAAAATGCCGAGCATTTCCGGATGGAAGTGGAACTGCCGGAGGGCCTGGCGGCCCGGGTGGAACTTCCGGCGTTCGGAAAAAGCACGTCCCTGTTCCGGGAGGGTGCGCGGGTGCGTGCGGCGCGGGTCGACGGCCGGTTTGTGCTGGATCTGACGGGCGGCGGACGCACCGTGCTGGAGGTCCGATAGCGGCCGGTCGCATCGGGCATTGGAAAAAGATCCGGAAAAATTACCGGAATCCGGGTTTTATTTCGTCGTGTTCTTTATGGGTTAATGGATGTTTGTTTAGGAAAAGGAGCAGTAGATGAAGAAGGTAAGCCATTGGAACAGCCTGAAAGCGGGGCTGGGTATTTTGTTCTGTGCCGGCATGGTGCAGGGGGCGGTGCAGCAGCCGAATATTGTGTATGTGATGTGCGATGACCTGGGCTATGGCGATGTGCAGTGCCTGAATCCGGAACACGGAAAAATTCCGACGCCGAACGTGGACCGCCTGGCCTCGGAGGGGATGATTTTTACGGATGCGCATTCCGGATCTTCCGTCTGTACGCCGACGCGGTACGGTCTGATGACCGGGCGCTACAGCTGGCGCACCACGCTCCAGCGGGGCGTTGTGCAGGGCTTTAAACCCAACCTGATTGCTGAAGGGCGTCCGACGGTGGCGAGCTTTCTGAAAGAGCAGGGCTATCACACCGCCATTGTCGGCAAATGGCATCTCAATTTTCTCTACACCGATCCGGAGACCGGGGAGCCGGTAAAGCGGAAAAACAAGAAGAGCCTCGCTCCGGTGGGTTCAAAGATTCCGGACGGACCGCTGGCGCGCGGGTTTGACTATTTCCACGGATTTCATCATGCGGGTGATATGAAGGGCGTGATTGAAAATGACACGGTGATTTCGCATGAAAACGAGATCAACATGCTGCCGCGACTGGCCCGGCATGCCGTGAAATACATCAACGACCGGGCGAAAACACCGGATCAGCCGTTTTTCCTCTATGTGCCGTTCGGGTCGCCGCATTCGCCGATTTTGCCGAGCCCGGAGTGGCAGGGTAAAAGCGGTATCAATGCTTATGCCGATTTTGTGATGCAGACCGACGATGCGTTCGG
>JBFJYX010000018.1:0-16985 GCA_041622415.1 Pontiella sp. | reverse complement strand
TGGGGCGTCGCCGCAAGCCGAACGACCGGGTGGGCCTGTAGCCACGCCCGCTCCTCGGGCGACAGCGCAAGTGCTGAATCCGGATGGCCATCAGCGGTGGACACCCATTTATACTCAATGGCGGTTTTCTGCTCCGGCGGCAGGGCTTTCAGCCCCTTGTTGATGATCGAGGCCAGCTCGGGCCAGTCTTTGCGGATTCCCATGGCCTGGGCATCGTCTTTAAACGGCGTATAGGCCGCCACCTTCAGGTTGGCGAGGCCATGGTGGCGTATCATATAATTCGCGCGGACCAGCAGGGCGATACAGGCATCGGTTTGTCCTGCGGATACCGATTCCAGCGAGCTTAAAAGGTTGTCCGCCGGGACCACCTCTAAGGTCGGAAAATCTTCGGCGAGTCTTTCGTTGACGGCATAGCCCTTCACGACGGAGACGCGTTTGCCCAAAAGGTCTGATAAATGTTCGACAGGAGCGGCGTCATCGCGGGTGATCACGGCCCGGGGGCTGTAGAGATAGTTATCGGTTAAAGCGAGGGTTTCTTCCCGCTCCCCGGTCTTTTTGATATTCGGCATCAGGTCAAAATGCTCCTGCGCTCCGGCCAGATCCCGAAGTGATGCATCCCAGCCGATGGTATCGGGCACAAATTCAAGCTGCAGGCCGGTCAGTTCCGCTATGGCGGTCAGGTAGTCCACGGTAAGGCCGGACGGCTGCGGCTCCACGAACGAGAAGGGCGGGGCATAGCTGATCCGAACCCGGACCGTGTGCCCCTGTTCCAGCCAGGCTTGTTCAGCCGGGGTCAGCTCAAGAGCGGGCGGGGCTGCGAAAATGCGGTCAGCCCTTCCGGCATAAACCGCTACACCCCACTTTTTCAGAATCCGGATCCGCTCTTCATCCGTGATGGATGCGATGGCCTTGTTGAGGATGGGTACGAGTTCGGGCCAGTCGGCCCTCACGCCCGCACAAATCCGGAACAGGTTGTCATCCTGGTCATCCAGGAAGGCCGGCGTGAGACCGTGGAGATGGTGTTTGAGGATCAGATAATTAAAGGAGGTATAACCGGCAAACGCATCGACCTCATTCGAATAGACCGCTTTCAGGCCCGCCAGGGCGTTATCCACCTCCACAACCTCCGCATCGGGAGCGGCTTCCTGCAGGCGGGTCAGGCAGGCATAGTGGCCGCGGATGACCGCGACTTTCCGGTCCGCAAGGTCGCGGTAACCGCGGATGCGCGCGGTGTCCTGCACTTGGGTAAACAGGGCGATGGGGCTGGTCCAATACGGGAGGGTCGGCAGCAGGCCCAGCTTTTCAGGCAGCGCCTTGTCTATGGCCAGGAGGCCGTCCACCTCGCGGCGTTCGGCCTTGGCCCGCATTTCCGGCCAATCGTCTGTTTCCAAATCGATGGCACACGGAATACGCGCCCGAATGAGCTCCAACAGATCCCAAACGACGCCGGAGTAGCTGCCATCCTCGCTTTGCATGAGGGCGGGTTCGTAGTCCAGGGAGAAGCCCAGCGTAATCCGCGGGTGGGCCTGCAGCCAGTCCTGTTCGGCGGGGGTCAGCCCAAATTCAGGCCGGGGGGTATAGAGAAAGCCGTCCGGCAGCTCATCGCTCTCCGCCATGCCCAGCAGGGCATACATTCTGAGGCTGCGCCGGATCCGTTCGGATTCAAAGCTGCCGATCGGGATCAGGTCGGGCTGGATGATGTTGGCCGTCATGCGGGCTTCGTAGGCCAGTCGTTCGCGCGAGGCTTCCGGCGCATAGGTGCTGAGGATCAGGTCGATGATCTCATCGGGATGGTCGAGGGCATAGGCCCAGCCCCGGATGGTGGCCCGCCGGATCCGTTCGGCGCGCCCCGGGAAGCGGTGCAGCTCCTGTTCTGTGGTGAACAGGTTGTCGCCGTAGAAATCCAGGCCGTAGTTGTGCGGGTTGATAATGTTGAGGTCGATGCCGAGCTGGCGCAGGGCAAACGGCTCGTCGGTGAGATAGGCCGTCAGGACATCAACGTCGCCATCAATAAATTCCTGCAACCGGTGGGTGTGCGGCACGGTAATCGCCTGGTCCGCGCTGCCCAGCGCCTGGATCAGCAGGGCTGAAAAGGGGGCGGTAGAGGAGTCTTGCGGTGTCAACATGATGCGCTTACCGGCCAGGTCGGCCGGCTCGACAATACCTGAATCCTGCCGGGCCACGAAGACCTGCGGCGAATGCTGGAAAATCTGGGCGAGCAGGACGACCGGGTCGCCCTGCAGGCGATTGAGAATCAGCCCCGCATCAGCCACGCCATACTCGGCTTCGCCATCGACCACGGATTGAATATGGTTCTGGGCGGGGAGGCGGGGTTTCAGCTCCACCTCGAGCCCTTCCTCCGCGTAAAAGCCCTTGGCCGCGGCCGCATAGTAGCCGGCAAACTGAAACTGGTGCTGCCAGCGAAGCTGGATCGAAACCTTGTCCAGCCCGTTCGTGGCGGCCTCCTGCGCCCGCGCGGCGGCGGTAAAGATTCCGGCCAGCAGAATGGCGGCACCGATGAGTCTACCTGTTACTTTTATCATTATTTCTTAAGCTCACATTATGGCCGGCCACCCTTTATGGCGGTTGCTTCAGTGGACAAGAATAAAGTTGTCATCTTTGAATAACAAGCGCTTGTTAAAGGCTTTAATATGACTTTGCAGTTCTGAACTTATGGATGGTTTTCGGCTGTTCGCAGGCCGGGATGGATGGAGGGTCCCGCCCGCCTGCGGGGCTGAAGTCGCGGCTGTGCAGCCGGACCCGGCGCCTGCCTTTGCTAGGCCGCGTTTTTGCGGGGACTGCGTGGTTTGCGGTCCGGGGTGGACTCCACGGTGTTCTGATAGAGTTTATCAAAATGTATGATGAGCGCCTCGGTCTCGGTGCTGTTGCCGGGGATACAGGTGTCGCGCTTTTCGTGCTTCAGCTTGAATTCAAACAGTGCAAGAGCCCCCAGCAGCGCTGAAAGGGTTGTGCCGATCCAGGCCAGCGTCCGGTAAGGATGACCGCGCTCTTCGCCTGTCGGTTCTGGATTTGCATCGGTGCTCGCCTGCGCCTCTGCGGGCGGGGCCGCGGGGATTTCTACATGCGGTTTTTCGGCGGTCGTTTCCCGGGGGGTCAGCAGGGCCATGTCGTCAGGCTGAAACTCTATAGATATCCCGTCCGCATCGTAGGTCTCGACGATTCTCCCTTGCGCGGTGTCATAGATGAGCATGGTTGCATTCCGGGTGGCGATGCGTCCTGCAGGGGTTCCGTATTTGGCCCTGGCCTGCGCCATGGTGTCGCCCACTTCCGCGTATGAGGGGCCGAGTATTCCCAGCCCGATCAGCAGAACGGCCTTGGCCGCGTTTTGCGGCGTAATGAATTTTCTGTTTGGCATACTGTTTAAATCCCTGTTTTTGCTTATCCGCTGCATCGGATGGTTGTGTCTGTTTCAGATCGCGAGGATCTGCCGGTCCTCCGGGGCGCCCTCGCTGAGATAGGATTCGGTGCGGAACTCATTGACTTCCTGCAGCCGCCGGAGCACTTCACTGATGGCGTCCACTTCCTTGATGCTTT
Organism: Pontiella sp.; assembly: GCA_041622415.1. GTDB lineage: Bacteria > Verrucomicrobiota > Kiritimatiellia > Kiritimatiellales > Pontiellaceae > Pontiella. The sequence goes on along the minus strand of JBFJYX010000018.1, from coordinate 13,430 downwards.
TCTCGATCTCCCGCATTTCATCCAGGGTCTGGGCGCGTTCCTTCAGGATAAACAGCCGCATGCGCAGCGTGGTGGCCGGCTGCCCCAGGTGATGGCAGGCGGCGCCAAGGCTTTGGATCATCGCCCGGTGCCGTTCCGCCTGCAGTATGGTCTGCTGCCGCTCCTCAAGGGCTTTGCGCAGACCGGATTCGATTTTGTATTTCTCTTCGATGATCTTCAAGCGGCCGGCCATTTCGCACACAATGGTATTGAAGCCGAACTCAATATATTTCAGGTCATCGCTGGTTTCGGTTTCCCCGATGCTAATGCGCTCGGGCAGCGCTCCGGCCGCCACCTGGGTGATATACTCCCGCAACTTGACGATGTTTTTGGGATATTTCCGTACGACGAGATATCCGGACACGGCGGTTACAACCGTACAGACAAAAACAACAACTATGGTGGCCACAGGCGTGTTGTTCTGGGTGCCGTAGAGCGTTGCGCCCAAATAGAAAAAGGCGAGCGAGGGCACGGCGGTCATCAGGGCGATCGCCAGTTTGGCCTGGCTCTGGGCGTCCTGCCGGCTGAGCGGTGTGATCATTTTAAATTTTTTCATGATCCTGTCCTTTGGTCTGCATGCTCCCATGCCTTCCGGGTTCCATCTCGATCCGTGTGTCCATGCTCTTACAGTTTTTCATTAACACACGAAAAATTTGCTCTTTACATATTCGGGCTCTGTTTTGACTTCTTTGAATGGCTGTTTATTAGCGCATGGGGACCGGGAGCGCTACCGGTGATTGATGAATCGCCCGGCGGTGTGGATGAAACGACCTTTTCCGGTGACGATTAAATCGGCAGGGGCGGCTTATGAAGGGGGGCGCGACAGACTTATCCCTGATAAGGAATGCGTTGCGGCGGCAATCCGGAAGTGACGCAGCAAATCATTTTTTATGAGAACGCATATCCTCATCCGGCGATAAGGAGGCCTGCGACATGACATGTTCCAGACAGGGTATATGCTGCCGGTACAGGGCGATGACCTCGTCGTCGGTTTTGGATGCCAGCCAGGCCTCCCGTTGGGGCATCGGTTGCTTGCGGATTTCGTGCAGGGGGCACTCCGCGGGGTTGCCGCCGACAGGGCAATGCGCAAGCCTGCGGTGCATGCCCAGGCGCGCCGCCTTTTTCAATGTCTCGTCGGGATTTTCTGTATGGTCCATGGGCGGTTTTCCTTTACTGATTCCTGCTGCCCTGAGATGCCGGTGGGCTTCCTCTATGTTTTCACAGGTGATGACCCGGACGTGCTGATGGTGAAAGTGCGACATGATGGTGAGGCCGAAATTATTCAGGGAACCGGGAACAATGCGGATGACTTTGCCAAGCCCGTTCTGGCGGCACAGATCCATAAAGATTCGGTAGTGCTTTCTCGCGGAGTGGCCGAATTTTTCCAGTCCGGTCAGATCGCTGAAAACGAGGAACCCCTCCCGCAGCTCAGGCAGACGCCGGCCGAATTCGGCGCAGAGCTCATCGGCCTGTTGTTCGTCGAACTCTCCCGCCAGCCGGATATGCAACAGGTTGCACACCGGGTCTATGTAGAGCAAATACACGTAGTCTCCTCTTTTCCCTTCACCCTTGAGGAATCAACGCGGCCGGCCCTGCGCAGATAAGCGCGCGGTCCTGCCCGGATCAGTCCCGTGCGATGCGCCGCGAGGCGTACCGTTCCTCCTTATTTTTCACTTTTTACGCATGCGGGAGCGATTGCGCCATCCCCGGTTGATGAACCGGCCGCTTCGGTGGATAAAGCTGTTCTGAGGGGGGATGAATCGCCGGGTTAAAAAGTCTTTCGGGCTGATATGGGGGCGTGCTATATATGAACTTAATGAAATGTTTGTTAATAGATGATGAAGAGATTTTCCGCATTCAGCTTAAGGGCCTCTTAGAGGAAATCGGCGGATTTGAGATACTCGGCGAAGCGGATGATTGCCGAAGCGGCCTCGAGTTGGTCCGAATGCATCCGGATGCCGATTTACTGTTTCTGGATGTGGAGCTGCCGGATGGAACCAGTTTCGATCTGATTACGCAGATCGACCGGCTGCCCAAGCTGCTGTTCATCACCAGTCATGAAAAGTATGCGCTGGATGCATTCGAGGTCAACGCACTGGACTACATTCAGAAACCGCTTTCCCTTGAGCGCCTGACACGGGCGCTGGATCGTCTGGAACAGCCCCGCTCAGTGGGGGATGAAAAGCTGCCGCTGCTGCAGGAGTCCGATCTCGTTTGCCTCTGCTGTAACCGGAACAAGCACTTCACCAAAGTCGCGGAAATCATCGCGATTCAGAGTGACGAAAACTATACGCATATTGTGCGGGCCGATGGCCGTCGCTTTGTCATGAAGAAAACGCTCGTGGCGTGGGAAAAACAGCTGCCCGGCGATCTTTTCAAACGGGTGGGCCGCCAGCTGATTGTCAATATTTCAGCACTGGACCGGCTGGAAATAAAAGAGCGCGGCGGAAGTCTCTGGTTCAAGGGGCTTGCCGAGTCAATAGAACTCAGGCAGGGGTCGCTCAAAAATCTTCAGCAGCTCGTCAAACCGATTTAGTCCGAAGACGGTCATCAGAAACAGCAATCGCTGCTGCCGATGCCTTAAACCGAAGATTCCCTGCTCAGTGTGTACGAAGAGTTGCGGTTCCTGACCGAAATTGCGCGCCGCGGCGGACGTCTCCTCCCTGACTGATCAGCTGCTCCGAAATGAAATGAAGTAAGCGGTCGCGGCTGAAAACACGGGGATCCGGGCATAAAAAAAGGCCTGCATAAGCAGGCCTTAAATCAATGGCGAGGATGACGGGACTCGAACCCGCAACCTCCAGCGTGACAGGCTGGCGCTCTAACCAATTGAGCTACACCCCCGTTGAAAGAGCGCATATAGTATTGATTTCGCGGAATCGCGCAAGTGGAAATCTTCACTTTTTTTTCGTCGTCTGCGTAACCCCTTGCAAACGGCGGTTTACAGCGGTTTTTTCTCTGTTTATATCCCCTTGGTCAGCGGGTTTTCCATGGCCTGGAAGGCGTTGCGGCGTCATCGCCGGGAGAAAATGAAACGGTTCACGGCTTTCATTTTCGGGGTCGCCTAACTAGAGTCCGCATTTACAAAAAGAGATTCGGCATGCTACGTGCTCCTTAAAAAGAAAATTTATACAGGGATCAGGGCGGTCCGATTAGGACGATCGCCCCGAGGGTAAACATGCATATATTGATTAAGTACATCGTAGTTTTTTTAATCAGCCTGGTTTCGGCCTGGATTCTGGTGCCTTTCGTGAAAAGGCTGGCGCCAGCCCTGCGGATGGTGGACGAGCCGGACGAACGGCGGATCCATAAAACGCCGATCCCGCGTTGCGGCGGGATTGCGGTGTTTATCGCCACCCAGCTGGCCTTGCTGGCGGTCTTTTTCGGCCCCTGGAAAAATCTGGCGGGGTCGACGCAGATCAGCGACTGGCTGTTTATTCTGGGCGGATCGACGGTGCTGCTGCTGGTGGGCATTTTTGATGACATGTTCGACATGAAGGCCTGGTTTAAGCTGCTCGGTCAGCTGGGCGTTGCCTATCTCATGTATCTGGGCGGTTTTTCCTTTGAGAGCTTTCTGGGCATGCAGCTCCCCTGGTTCATCAATCTGGGCGCAACGTTGTTCTGGTTTGCCCTGCTGATTAATGCCTTCAACCTGATTGACGGCATGGACGGCGCGTGTGCCGGACTCGGAATGATTGCAAGCGCGGGGCTGGCCGGCATGCTGCTGTCGCTTTCGCAGCCGACGGATGCACTGGTGCTGATCGCGCTGGCCGGGGCCTGCCTGGGTTTCCTGCGCTATAATTTCAACCCGGCGTCTATTTTTCTCGGCGACTGCGGCAGTATGTTTATCGGGTTCATGCTGGCTGCAGTATCGCTGAAGGCCAATGTGAAACAGTCGATGGTGGTTGCATTGATTGTTCCGCTGCTGGCTGTGGGTGTGCCGGTTTTTGATGTGATCATGGCGGTCTGGCGGCGGCTGGCCCGCAAGCTGGTTTCCATGATCAAAAATGACGGGCTGGCCACCAAGGTGTTCGGGCCGGACCTGGACCATATCCATCATAAACTGATGCGCAGCGGCATGACGCAGCGCCGCGCGGCCATTGCCTTATACTGCGCTGCCATTTTCATCTGCCTGATTGCGATCGGCGCCACTCTGATGAACGACAACCGGGTGGCCCTTTTCATGGTGGGCATGATTGTGGTTCTCCATGTCGTGGTGCGCCAGATTGCGCAGGTTGAGCTCTGGACCACCACGCAGGTGGTTTTGCAGGGCGTACGGCGTCCGCGGAGTCTGGTGGGTTTCCTGGTTGCCGTGGGCTGGGACATCTGCTGCCTGCTGTTTGCGACGTACTTTGTTTTCGGCGTGGTGCTGGGCCGTCCCTTTTCGCTGCTGCATCTGGCGGTTTGCGTGGTGATTCCGTTTGCCACGATTTTCTTTTACAACATCTACAAAACAGTATGGACCCGTTCCCGCATTTCACAGCTGCTGGTGCTTTTCCTCCAGCTGGTGGCCGGGGAGGCGCTGGCCTACGTGGCGCTGCTGTGGGCTTCGGACCTCACCGGGATTGAGCTGGTCATCGGGCTCGTGCTGCACTCCGGCGTTTCCGCCATCGGGATTGTCGGGGCCCGGGCCATGCTGCGGGTTGCGCGCGACCTGAATGCCTGGCTGCGCTGTTCGGTTTCGAATGAGAACGATCTGAAAACCCTGATCCTGGGTGCCGGCGAAAATGCGATTCTCTACCTGCGCCAGGCCACGTTTGAAGATCAGCAGAAAGCCCCGCGTAAAATTGTGGGACTCATCGATGACAACCCGGCCCTGCACCAGAAATCCGTTTTCGGTTTCCCTGTGCTGGGCAACTTTTCCGAGCTCGAGCAGGTCGTGAAAGAGCAGGGCATCAATGAGCTGATTTTCACGCACTACTACAGCGATGACCTGCGGGCGGAAATTCTCGACCTGAAATCAAAATATGATTTGCTCGTGCGCGACTTTATCTTTGTGCTGCGCGATCTGGATGAAACCGGGCAGAGCAACGGCATCCTGAAGCCCTATTCCGTTACCGAAACCGATCCGACCAAAACGGTCAGTATAAACCCGGAAAAAGCAGAGGCTGCCCCGATGGAGCAGCCCGTCCCCGCCTGCGAATAATACCGGCGGTCTATTCGCGGATCTGGCCTTTGCCTTCAATCACATATTTATAGGTGGTGAGCTCTTCCAGGCCCATCGGTCCGCGCGCATGCAACTTATCGGTGCTGACGCCGATTTCCGCGCCCATGCCGAACTCCGCCCCGTCGGTGAATCGGGTGGAGGCATTCACGTAAACCGTCGCGGCATCCACTTCGTTCAGGAATTTGACGGTGGCCTTCTCATCTTCCGAAACAATGGCATCGGAATGTCCGGAACCATAGGTGTTGATATGCTCAATGGCGGCGGCCACATTGTCGACCACTTTGATGGAAAGGATGAGGTCGACGTATTCCGTGCTCCAGTCCTCCTCCTTTGCCGGAATGGCCGTCCCGATCAACTTGGTGGTCAGGGAGTCGCCGCGCATTTCAACGCCGTGCCGGCTGAAAATTTCGCCCATTTTCGGCAGGAACTCTTCGGCAATGTCCTTGTGCACCAGCAAGGTTTCCATGGCATTGCAGACTCCGGGGCGCTGGCATTTTGCATTTTCAGCAATCTTCAGCGCCATATCCAGGTTGGCGGATGCGTCCACATAGGTATGGCATACGCCGGTGTAGTGCTTGATCACCGGAACATGCGCCATTTTCATCACGGCGCGGATCAGGCCTTCGCCGCCGCGCGGAATAATCAGGTCCAGGTAATCCGTCATCTGGCACATCACTTCCACGGCCTCGCGGTCGATCGTGGGAATCAGCTGGATGCAGTTTGCGGGCATACCTTTGGTTTCGCCGCCCTTCTGCATGGCCGCGGCAATCGCCAGGTTGGAATGGATCGCCTCCTTGCCGCCGCGCAGGATGACGGCGTTGGACGTTTTAAAGCAAAGCGCTGCGGCATCGCACGTCACATTCGGGCGCGATTCAAAAATAATGCCGATGACGCCGATCGGTACACGGCGCTTATGAATTTCCAGCCCGTTCGGACGGTTCCAGGTGCTGATCTCTTCGCCCACCGGATCCTGCAGGACGGCCACATCGCGCAGGCCTTTGATCATGCTGTCGATGCGCGCATCCGTCAGATCCAGCCGGTCGAGCATGGCATTCGTCAGGCCGGCTTCACGGCCCGCCTCCAGATCCTTCTGGTTTTCCGCCTGAATGAACGCGCGCTGGGCATCCAGTTCCTCCGCCATGGCTTCGAGGATGGTATTCTTGCGGCGCGTGGACAGTTTGGCCAGTTCACGACTGGCCGCTTTGGCCTTTGCTCCGATTTCTAAAACCTGTTCTCTAACATTCATCTCTATGTCCTTCCTAAAGGGTCACCATATTATCGCGATGGATCACTTCGCCGGATTTGCCGGCTGTTTTCTGTCCGATTAATTCGTTGATTTCGTCGCTTGAGCATTCGACCAGGCCGCGGGCAATCGGTTCACCTTCCATGGTCTGGATATCCACCATGGCGCCCACCTTGAACGTGCCCTGTACCTCCTGAATGCCGACCGGCAGCAGGCTTTTGCCTTTACCCAGCGCCTCGACCGCCCCGTCGTCGACGATCAGGTGGCCTTCCGTGCGGTTGAAGAACGCAATCCAGCTCTTGCGCTTGGACATATTGATTTCTTTGGGGAAAAGCAGGGTGCCTTCATCCAGGCCCTGGAAAATATTCGCCAGCACGCCTTTTTTTCGGCCGTTGGCAATCACCACGGGGATTCCGTTATGCGCGGCGATCTGGGCGGACTTCAGTTTCGAGGCCATGCCGCCGGTGGACAGGTTGTCGGATTTATCGGCCACCAGACTGAGAATATCGTCATCCACCTCTTCAATATACGAAACCCGCTCGGCGCCGTTGCGCAGCCCGTCGGTCGTACTCAGCAGCACCAGCGCGTCGGCATCGATCAGGATGGAAACCAGCGCGGCCAGCACATCGTTATCGCCGAACTTGATCTCCTCCGTGGAAATCGCGTCGTTTTCGTTAATGATCGGGATCACGCGGTTGTCGATCAGGTTCAGCAGGGTGTTGCGCGCATTCAGGTGGCGTTCACGGTGCTTGAGCGCATCATGCGTCAGCAGCACCTGGCCGACCGTCACCTTATTGGCCTTGAAAAGGTCGTGGTAGAGGGTCATCAGCGAAATCTGACCCACCGCCGCGGCCATCTGCAGGTCGGGAATCTCTTTAGGCCGTTTGGCAAAGCCCAGCGCATCGAGCCCGGCACCCACCGCGCCGGAAGATACAAACGCCACTTCGCCGCCGCCCTGCTGTATGGCGGCCAGCTCATCCACGAGCGCTTTGAGCTGCAGCTCGTCAGGGCGTCCTGAACTTTCAACCAGCACTTTGCTGCCGGCCTTCACGACAATCCGCTTCGCATGTTGAAGCGCATCTCTATGTTTTTGATGAACCATTGCTTATCATTTCGGTTAAGTAAGCCGTTGGTGCTACCACAACCGGTCGTGCATGTCGAGACCGGGGACGGATCGCGCAAAAATGCGCGATCGCGCGTTTTTTCGTGACGGCGCGGGAATTGGGTTTTCTGCCGGTAAACATTGCGCTAGGTTCCCCGAATGAGGATTACAAGTGGATTTTTACGCAACCGCCGCTTCCAGGTGCCGGACCAGGAAGTCCGGCCCACCATGGAGGCCGTACGCGAAGCGGTTTTTTCGTCGCTGGGCTCCGTCGAGGGGCTTGATGTGCTCGATCTGTTTGCCGGATCGGGCGCGCTCGGCATGGAGGCCTGGAGCCGCGGCGCGGAGTCGGTCACCTTTGTGGAACAGCATTCCAATGTCTGGAAAAACCTGCAGCGCAACCTTGAAGAGCTGAGCCATCCGGATCTTGGAAGCACCCAAGTGATCAAGTCCGATGCCGTGCGTTTTCTGAAGCGGGCGGGCGGGCCGTATGACCTGATTCTCGCCGACCCGCCGTATGACCTGCCCGACGCCATGGAAAACACCCTGGCCGGAATCGCCGGGCATTCGGTGTTGAAACCCGACGGAATATTGGTGTACGAGATGCGGGCTAAGGGCGATCCCGAAGTTTCCAAGGATTGGAAGGTCCTGCGCGATAAACGCTATGGCAAAACGCGCGTCCTGATTTTGAAAATGAATACCGAGGATGCATCATGAACGAAGCCGCACTCTGCGCGGGAACCTATGACCCCATCACGTACGGCCATCTCGACGTGATCGAACGCGCCGCGCGCATCTTTCCGCGCGTCGTAATCGCCGTGGCGCCGAGCCACGGCAAAAACCCGATCTTTTCCGTTAAAGAGCGGGTGGAGCTCGTCAAACAGTGCACCGCCCACCTGCCGGGCGTCGAAGTGGAAATCTTCAAATGCCTGCTGGTGGATTTTGCCCGGGCGAAGAATGTCCGGGTGATGGTCCGCGGGCTGCGGGCGTTTTCCGACTTTGAATATGAATTCCAGATGGCGCTGATGAACCGGAAGCTCGACTCGGAAATCGAGACGATTTTCCTCATGCCGAAGCAGGACTATTCCTACGTCAGCTCCAGCAACGTCCGCACCGTCGCCTCGCTCGGCGGCGACATCAACCAGTTTGTTCCCCCGCCGGTGCAGGACGCGCTGAAAAAACGCTTTGCTTAATGGCAGCAGCCGCTTGTTCGGCAGAGTTTAAAATTCCGGACGTGAGCGGAGGCCAGAAACAGGCCGCCGAAGGTGTTGAACCACGCGCTCGGAGGAATCGGGGCGCCGGCGGATCGTGAGCAGCCCGGGCACGTCGCGCAGGCGGTGTGGTTTACCGACTCAAAAACCGTCACCGCGATCATGATACAGAGCCCGGTCAGGCTGAGGCCGGCGGTCCATTTGTCCTTATGTTTTCGGCAGCCCATGCCGATGGACAGGCCGGTGGTCGGGAGCACGAACAGCAGCATCCAGAGGTGGAAGTGTTCGTGCGCAAAGAAGCTCGATGCAATGATCGGCAACAGGGCGATAATGACCGGCATCAGCAGGCAGTGAATGCCGCAGAGCATAGCCATTCCGATGGCGAGTTGATCCAGCACGGCGGATGTTTTGGGGAAAGAGGATGTATTTTTCATAGATATCAAGGGGTCAGTTGTGATGAGTGGCGGGCATGAGTTTCCTCCATGTCCAGCTGGTGACGGCGATCAGCACAAAGAGGGCACAGCTCGTGATGCAGATCGTCTGGTTCGTAGGCAGGTCATAATGAAACGAAATGACCATGCCGATAAAGGTGGCCGACATGGATGCCGCCGGAGCAGCCAGCAGCACCGTCCGGATGCGTTTGCTCGCCACGAGGGCGGCCGCGGGGCAGACCACCAGATAGCAGAAGATCAGCAGCGCCCCGGCAATCCGGGACGCGGCCGAAATCATAATGCCGAGCATCAGGAAGTAGAGCGATTCCCAGATCCAGGTTTTGATTCCGAGCACGTTGGCGCCTTCGCGGTCCATAAAACTGTAAAGGGTCGGCCGAAGGATGCAGAGGAACAGCAGCAGCGCCGGCGTCAGAATCCCGAACAGGATCTTCAGTTCCCGGCCGGAGGCCAGAATCAGATCCCCGTAAAGGACGGCATTGATTTCCATCAGACCGGGACCGCTTTTGGAGACCAGCAGAATGGTCAGCGCGGTGGCCGCAATGAAAATGATCCCCATCAGGGTATCGCGCGGAATCCGCTGATTCTCAAAGGGCAGGGCAAACAGGCTGACGGCGCCCAGCACCAGAACGAGCGATCCCGCAAACGGCGGAATGCCGAGCAGGAACGAGGCGGCCACACCGCACGCCGCCACTTCGGAAAGGGTGATGCCGATGAAAACCGCGCGTTTCAGAATCACAAATACACCGAGCAGGGCGCATACGGCGGAGATCAGCAGCCCGGCGGTCAGCGCCTCCGGAAACTGGCTGTAGAGGCCGGTCATGGCATTATGCATCCGTCCGCCCCCCGTCCAGTTTCACGATTTCCGCTTTTCCCCGCCCGACCCGGCAGAGGGTTTCTGTGAGGTTTTTCACCCGCTCCAGATCATGATGAACCATGAGCACAGTTTTGCCCCGGTTCCGGTTCAGCTCGACCAGGTGCTGCAGCACCTCGTGTTCCGACTGCTCATCCAGCTCCGAGGTCGGTTCATCCAGAATGATGACATCGGGCCGGCTGACCAGCGCGCGGGCAATGAGCACCTTCTGTTTCATGCCGCCGGAAAGTTCGCGGAACGTTTTCTGCATATGTTCAGCCATCCTGAGTTCTTCGAGCGCATCAACGACCCCCTGTTTCTGTCTGCGGGAAAGTGGACGGAAAGGACGCCGTTCGGGATAAAGCCCCATCTCCACGATCTGGCGCACGGAGACGGGGTAGAGCGGATCAATGACCCGGTGCTGCGGAACATACCCTGCCGGCGTCTGCCGGAAGGGGGTCTCAATGCTGCCGCGCCGGACCGGAACCAGGCCGAGCATGGCACGAAGCAGGGTGGTTTTGCCCGATCCGTTGGGGCCGGTAAACGGCAGGAAGATGCCGCGCGGAATCTGAAGATTCACGCTGTGCAGCACTTCCTGCCGCCCGTAGGCAATACAGACGTCCGAGCAGGTGATGATCGGATCGTTCACTCAGGCTGCTCCGTCAGGCGCTTCACGATCAGGTCGATCAGCGCAATATAATCGCCCGCCTCCGGATCGCTGCCGGTATAGATCGGGGCGGTCACCATACGCGCGCCGGTTTTTGCGGCGACCCGTTCGGCGGCTTTGGGGCTGTACCACGGCTCCTGCAGGATCACGTCGATGCCGCCGGCTTCCACGGTCTGGATGACGCGGGTCAGGTGGCTCGGGCTCGGCGGAACGCCGGGCTTCGGCTCCAGCTCAATGGCAATGTTGATGCCGAAGCGGTCGCAGAAATAGACCCAGCTTTTATGGTAGGTCACAATCGACTTCCCGTTCAGGGGTTGCATCGCCGCTTTCCACTCCGCCATTTTGGCGTCGATCCGGTCCGAGAACGCCGCGGCATTGGCCTTGTAGATCTCCGCATGTTCCGGATCGAGCAGGGCGAGGCGTTCCGCAATATCGGCGGCCGCATGCTTTGCATTTTCCGGGTCGGTCAGATAGTGCGGGTTGCCCTGCGCATGGACATCGCCCATGGCGCGGCTGATCTGGTTTGAATCCGGAACTTCCAGTTTGTGGACATGCTCCGACGCATCCAGGTGCCCGGGACTGCCCGGACGGATTTTCCGGTTTCTTGAACCGTTGATCACCGGCATTTCCCAGCCGATTTCGAGTTCCATACCCGTGCGGATCCACAGATCGGCGCGGCGGGCCATCATCACATATTTCGGGCGCGCCTGCAGATGATGCGGATCCTGGTTTCCGGAGCAGATGGAACTGACGTCGGCGCGATCGCCGGCGACAGCTTCCGTAATGGACGCCAGGTCGGATGTGGTGGTTACCACATTGATTCGGCCTGCATGGGTAACGGATGCCGCCAGCAGCAGACTGCAAAACAGTTGTTTAATCATGGTCAGCCTCCCTTAAAAACTGTGGGCGCCGTGGGCACCGATTGAGAAGGTCAGCTGTACAAAAGCTTCCCATACGTTTTCCGTGCCTTCATCGCCGAGATCATAGTCGCCGTTGTTCAGCTGGAAGCGGATCTGCGAAAATTCCGATGGCCGGAAATCGACCATGGCCGAGGCCCGCCAGCTGTCGCCGAACTCCTCTTTGTCTTCGCCCGGTTCCCGGGTTTCGTTGATCAGCCCGACCTGTTCCCAGCGCAGGCCGCCGCGCCAGCGCGGAAGGAAACCATAGGTGCTCTGGATATAGTAGCCGTCCCGGGAGCCGGTCAGCGAACCGGGGCCGTCCTGCAGGTCCAGCTCCTTGTCCGTATAAAAATATTCAGCCTGAATCGTGGCATCGCCCTGCCCATAGGCTTTGCCCGAATCAAACTTATACACCGCGTCGGCACCGACAAACCAGTTGACGCCATCGTAGGAGTTCGTGGTCGTCTCTTCATGAACTTCCTGGTGGCTGCCGGATGCGCCGAACAGGCCGAGCTGGAATTCACTGTTTTCAAACTGGAACGGCGCCAGTTTCACCCAGCCGACGCCGAGGCGGGGGGCATCGTTTTCCGGCAGTTCATCCGCCTCAACCTGGGCAAACATATATTCGTTATCGCCCTGGAACACCTCCGCACCGAACAGGAGATAGACGGGAGCCGGAGCCAGCCAGCTCAGCTGCACCCCTGTGTCGTTCAGCCCGTGCGAACCGAATTCCAGTTCATAAATGAGCGGTTGATCGGTGAAATCCCACTGGTGCGAGTGCTGGGCATTGATGTAGCCGAAGCTGCTGAAAAACTTGCCGGCCCTGGCCTGGAAGCCCCATGGAAGCCCGGTGGTTTCTCCCCAGGCCTCTTCAATTTCGGCTCCGTCTTCACTCACAGCGGCAATGGCCTGCGCTCTGAAATAGTTATCCACCTCGGCATAGAGCGTCAGTTCAACATGCCGCAGATTGAATCCATTTTCATAGCCGTGGTCGTGATCATGGTCGTCCTCGTCTGTATGAACGCCGAAGCCGGCCACTTCCTCTTTCATGTGGGAGAGCCCTTCGGAGGAATTTTCATTGTAGTAGAACAGGTCCACAAGGGCCGAAACCGCCGGATTGAAAGCGCGCAGTGCGCGGGTTGAATCATTAAAAGTGATTCCGGTTGAGTCCGCCGCTTCCTGGGCGGCGGCATTAAACGACAGTAAAGTACCCGCCACAAGCATGGCGGATGAATTGAGATATTTCATGAATTCTCCGTTGATTAAAATTTGACTGTAAACCTGCCGGGGCAGGGGAATAGCAATGGGGGCTATACCGTCAAAAACGGAGGGGCGCGCGCCTGATGCGGCTGTGATCGCTGGGCGTCAAACGACGTAAAGGAGGGTTTCCAGTCTTCGGAAAAAATGTAAAGCGCCGCCGGAGTAATCAGAATCCGGGGCAGCTCAGCCTGTACAACGGCCAGGTTGCAGAGGCGGCAATCATCATGTTCGTCTGAATGATCGTCCGGAGCTTCCTGGTGGCCGCAACCCGCCGCGCAGGTCGTTGTGCCGGGCTCATCCGCATGCAGCGGCATATGCGCCCATGGCAGCAGCACCATGAGGAGCAGATAAAGCATGCTTAAAAATACGCGGATTGAATTCACGGCGCGAAACAAACAGGATTCATGCGCGGGGGTCAAGTTGGACCTTACTGAAATGGTACTATATGTCCGTGAAAATTCCCGAAAAACCCGGTTGCCTTCACCGGGCGAAGTGTGTAGCTTTCCCGACTCGTTCCACTTTAGGAGAGGTGTCTGAGTG
>JBFJYX010000017.1:0-17275 GCA_041622415.1 Pontiella sp. | reverse complement strand
TGGTCCTGCTCGATGCCCGCGGCTTTAAAGTCGAAGACTATGCCCAGCGCCACCCCGGCGGCGCCATCGGCCGAACCCTTCTGCTGCGCGTCGAAGATGTTATGCGAACCGGCGCCCGCAGCGCCACCGTTCCGGTGGGCAGCCCCGTCAAAGAGGCCCTCATCGCCATGACCGGCGCCAAAGCCGGCTGCGTCGCCGTGGTCAACCCCGACAACACCCTCGCCGGCATCATGACCGACGGCGACCTCCGCCGGCACCTCATCGAGACCCCGGACCTCATTGACCAGCCGATTGACGGGTTCATGACCCCCAATCCCAAAACGCTCAAAAAAGAGCAGCTCGCCATCGATATCCTCGGCATCTACGAACAGTACAACATCGACGACCTCATCGTCGTCGACGACGAAAACCGCGTCATCGGCGCCGTCGATATCCAGGATATGCCGAAGTTGAAAATTCTGTAATCCGGCCGGATCCCGTCCCCGGCCATTATCCGATGGCCCGGTGGAGGGCGAGGCGCCGTCCGGGCCCACCCGCCATATGCCCTGAAACCGCAAAACGGAACCGGGGATAACCCGGATTTCGACCCCGTCAATTCGGGCGTTTCCCCATTGACCCGGAATTGCCCAATCGGTAGGGTTTGCGGATTCTTTTTACACATACCGGACAGGAGAGAGGTAGTACCATGGCAATGATGATTTCCAAGTTTAATAAACTGATCCACAACAAGACCGTATGGCTGGTCTTTGCGATCTTTATCAGCGTCGCGTTTGTGATGGTTTATACGGGCGGAGGCTCCAACAGCGCGCAGAAAGAACAGATGAAAAGCGCCAAAGAAACGGTCGGCCGTTTGTGGGGCCAGGATATAAGCTACGCCGAGTTTGTCCAGGCCTACCGCTACACCTATGCCAGCTTTGCCCTCTACACCATGATGAACGGCCAGCAGTTCAACATGAACGACGAAGTCGAAGCCTTCCTGAACGACCGCGCATGGCGCCGCAAAGCGATGCTGCTGAAAGCCGGGGAGATGGGCCTGAAGGTCACGCCGCAGCAGACCATCGACATGATCAAATCGCAGCCGTTCTTTGTCAACCCGCAGACCGGACAGTACGATGCCAATGCCTACAGCATGTTCAAGGAGCGCATCCTTCCGCAGCTGGGACTGTCGGCCAAGGATTATGAGCTGATGATGTCCGAGCAGGTGCTGATCGAAAAAGTGACGGCTTCCGCCGCCCAGGGCGCTCTGGTGACCGAAGACGAAATCAACAAAGCATTCCACCTTTATAACGACATGCTGACGATCGACTATGCCTTCCTGCCCCGCTCACTGGCCGCCACGCCGGAGGTGACCGAGGAAGAGGCTAAAGCCTATTATGAAAGCAACCCGGAAGAGTTCCGCATGCCGGAAAAAGCCATGGTGCACTATGTCCAGTTCCCGGTCAGCGACTACCTCGACACCGTAACGGTTACCGACGAGCAGGTGGCGCAGGTGTACGAGCAGAACAAACAGCGCTACATCAAACCCGAAACCGCCACCAACGCGGTGCCGGAATACCTGGCGCTCGAAGAAGTGAAAGAGGAACTGACCACCGAAATCGAATCCGAGCTCGCGCGCCGTTCCGCGGCCGCCGCGGCCGACGAACTGGTTGCCGCCCTGGCGGAAGAATCCACCACCTTTGAAGCCGAGTGCACCAAAGCCGGACTCAAAATCGTCAAGACCACACCGGCCTTTGCCGCCACCGACAGTGTCCGCGGCGTCGATCCCTCGGCCCCGTTTGCGCGCGCCGCGTTCAAACTGCAGCAGACCCCGACCCAGTATTACAGCGACCCGGTCGTCGGCCGCGAAACTGTTTATGTGATCGCCCTGCAGAAAAAGCTGCCCTCCTTTGTTCCGGCCTATGAAGTCGTGAAAGACAATGCCCTGGAATCCGCGCGCATTGCCGCCGCAGAAAAAGCGTATGTGGAAAAAGCCGACGCCGTGCACCGGGAGCTCAAAGCCGCCCTCGCAGGCGGAACTGCTTTTGCGGACGCCGCGTCGAAATATAACCTGGAAATCCAGACCACGGAGTCCTTCAACATCCTCACCCCGCTCTCGTCGGATTACGGACGTGAAATCATGGGGGCAACCATCCACTTCGACCAGGGCACTTTGGTGGACCTGATCAACACTCCGGATGAATTTATCGTGGCCTACATCGCGACCAAAGAAGCCGCCGACGAAGCCACCGCCCTGCCCGGTATGCGCGACCAGCTGGCCGCCGGCATCCGCCAGGAAAAGGCCCAGAATATGATCCAGGCCTGGCAGGACAACCTGCTGGACGAAGCCGGATTCGAGGATCTTTCCAACGAAAAATCCTAGCACCCAACCCCGGGAGAACCGATGCCGCTGCACTACCTGATTATACTCTTTGTCGGCATGCCGATACTTGAGTTTGCCTTGTTGCTGGAAGTGCACGGCATCGTCGGTTTCTGGCCGACCATCATCCTGATTTTCGGAACCGGCTTTGCCGGCGCGGCCCTGGTGCGGCGCCAGGGCATCCACACGCTCTCCAAAATCCGGCACGAGATGAACATCGGCAACCTCCCGGCCCCGCAGATGATGGACGGCATCATGATTCTGCTGGCCGGGGCCTTCCTGGTTACGCCGGGCCTCCTCACCGATGCCGCCGGCTTCGCGCTGCTCATTCCCCCCGTCCGCAATAAGATCCGTTTTTGGTTACGCAAAAAGCTGGAGCAGAACATGCGCAACGGCTACATACAGGTGAATGTAAACCGGGATAACTGATCCGCAATACGGGATGCGGGCATGAACTGTTGAAAGGGGTTTGAGGGGTCGGACACGTCGCTCTCATCAGGCATTAGATCATGAGCGAAAGCAAATCCATACCGCTCTGCGTCGACCTTGACGGAACACTGGTCAAGCTCGACACCCTGCATCAGGCCCTCTTTCTGCTCCTGCGCCGCGAGCCCGCCGCGATCTTTAAAATTCCCGGCTGGCTGCTGAAGGGCAAAGCCCATCTGAAAGACCAGGTCATGCAGCGCGTGGAGCTGGATGCCGCGGTCCTCCCCTACAACACGCCCCTCCTGGACTATCTCAGAAAAGAGCGCGCGGAAGGGCGTTCACTCATCCTGGCCACCGCGTCCAATTATCGCACCGCCAATGCCGTGGCCGACCACCTCGGCCTGTTCGACGAGGTCCTGGCCAGCAACGAGGAATCCAACCTGCGGCACAACCGCAAACTTGAAGCGATCCAGGCCCGGTTTCCGCGCTTCGGATATGCCGGCAACGACGAAGCCGATTTTCCGCTCTGGGATGCCGCCGAAGAGGTGATCCTGGCCAACCCCTCGCCCGGCGCCGCCAAAAACTATGCCGTCGCGGCAGACCATATCTTTCTGGAACAGAAGAAGTGCTCCCGCTGTTTCATCCGCGCCATGCGCCCGCAGCAGTGGCTGAAAAACCTGCTTGTTTTCACACCGATGCTGCTGGCCCACCGCTTTACCGAAGTCCAGAGCATCGTGCAGAGCACCCTGGCCTTCTTCGCCTTCAGCTTTGCCGCCTCCTCCATCTATGTGCTCAACGATCTGTTCGATCTCAGTGCCGACCAGCACCATCCGCGCAAACGCAAACGGCCGTTCGCCTCCGGCGATCTGCCGATCATCACCGGTGCCATGCTCACACCGCTTCTCGTGCTGATCAGTCTCGGCCTCTGCTGGTTTCTGCCGCTAAATTTCCTCTATGTGCTGCTGACCTACTATGTCATCACCACCGTCTATTCATGGCGCTTAAAACAAATGCCCGTGGCGGACGTGCTGACGCTGGCGGTCCTTTTTGCCTGGCGCATCGTGGCGGGATCCATTGCCACGGAAACCCCGGCCTCCGGATGGTTCATCGAATTTTCCATCTTCCTGTTCCTCAGCCTCGCCATTGTAAAGCGGACCTCCGAACTCAAAGAAATCCAGGACCGCGGCGACGAAGGCCGCGCCGGCCGGGAACGCGGCTACACCGTCGACGACCTTCCGCTGCTGCTCGGCTTCGGCACCGCCGCCGGCTATATCGCCATCCTCGTATTCACCATGTACCTGAGCAGCGAAAAGGTCGTCGAGCTCTACACCTATCCCCAGCTGCTCTGGATTTTCTGCCCCTTGCTTTTATATTGGATCACCCGGGTCTGGCACCTCGCCTGGCGCGGGCAGATTGATGATGATCCGCTGGCGTTTGCCGCCCGCGATGTCCAGACCTATGTACTCGGCGCCATCGGCCTGGCCGCCCTGCTTTATGCTATCTGATTCAACCCTCTTCAAAACACCCAACCAGGAGCCCCTCATGACCAAACCCGCTGTTGACCTTATTATTGTCGGATCGATTGGCATTGATGACATCGAAACCCCCACCGAAAAACGGGAGGGCATTCTCGGCGGCTCCGTCAGCTATGCCTGCGCCGCGGCCTCGTTCTTTTCCCACACCGGCATGGTCGGCGTCGTCGGCACCGATTTCCCGCAGGAATTCCGCGACACCTGGAGCGATATGAACATCGACCTCGAGGGTCTCCAGACCGTGGAAGGCCCCACCTTCCGCTGGGGCGGCAAATACCACGAAAACATGGACAACCGCGACACCCTCTTCACCGAGCTCGGCGTGTTTGAAACCTTTTCCCCGGAGCTGCCGGACGATTACAAAGAAGCACCCTACCTTTTCCTCGGCAACATCCATCCCGCCCTTCAGCTGCACGTCCTCGAACAGGTCCGCAATCCGAAGTTTGTCCTGATCGATACCATGGACCTGTGGATCAATATCGCCAAAGACGATCTCGCAAAGGTCATCAGCAAATGCCATATGCTCACGCTGAATGAATCCGAAGCCCGGCTCTACACCGGCGAACACAGCCTGACCCAGGCCGCCAAAGCCCTGCTCGAACTCGGGCCGGAATTTGTCCTCATCAAAAAAGGCGGCAATGGCTCCATGCTCTTCACCCGGACGGATATCTTCCTGCTGCATGCCTATCCGCTCGACAGCTTCAAGGATCCCACCGGCGCCGGCGACACCTTTGCCGGCGGCCTGATGGGCGCCCTCTGCGCATCCGGCAACACCGACAAGGAAGCCATCCGGCAGGCCATGGTCTACGGCAGCATCACCGCCTCCTTCGGCGTCGAGGAATTCAGCCTCGAACGCCTGACCGGCCTGGACCGGGATCAGATTGAAATCAGGGTTGCGGAATTCAAAGAAATGTGTAGATTATGATTTATTATGAAAGACGGACAAGTAAGCATAAAGTGTGAGATGCGCGGCACCTACCTGTATGCCCACCTGTCCGGCTGCGACGGCTACGAAGCGTCCATCAACTACTGGACGGCCATCCTCGAAAAAGCACGCGAACTTGAGCTCTCCCGCATCCTGGTGCATGAAAACCTCAAAGGGGTTATTTCGGAAGGCGAGATCTTCGATCTCATCCAGCAGATGCTGCCCCTGGCCACCGGAATCAAGGTCGCGTTTTTTGATGAAGATGCGGCCCACATGGAAACCAATCTGCTGGGCGAAATGATTGCGCTCAACCGCGGCGGAGACGTGCAGGTTTTCAAAACCCTGAAAGAGGCGGAAGCCTGGATTACGGGTTAACGCGGATCCGGCATATACATGGTTCCGTTGGCTTTCGCCAGCAGCACGTCATTTCCGTCCAGAATCTGCCCCTCCACAAAGGCGGTGCGTTTCGTCAGGTTCACCAGCTTGCCCTGCGCCGTCAAACGGCCCGACGAAATGCTCTTGAGATAGTTGATTTTCATCTCCAGCGTAACCCCCTCTTTGCGCCCGGCCGGCAGGACCTCAAAGCAGGCGCGCGACAGCGCCGTATCCAACAGGGTAAACAGCACCCCGCCGTGCACATAACCGAACTGGTTGAGATGCTTTTCCTCCACCTCCAGTTCCATGACATACAGCCCCCCGCACAGACCGCGGTCCGTATAACCCACCAGTTGGTTGAAATCCATCACGCCACCTTTTCCAATGATTGGAACACATCGGACCGCAGGAAGCGAAGCACTTCCCGGAACACGTTTTCCCGCCCCTCCCGCTGCACCAGATTATGAAAGTCCGCTTCCACCGTGATCTGCTGCTTCACCTCCGACCCGATCGTATCAAACACCACCTGCGCACTTTCCGGGTCCGCCACCGGATCATCGCTTCCATGAATAACGAGGCACGGCGCCTCCACCTCCTTCAGGTGGTTACGGCATTCCGCAATCAGCCGGCAGAGCTGCTGCACACTCTGCATATAATGGCGCGGATAGTTAATGTCGGGCGTTTCCGACTCGTTGATGATCTCCTCGCGAATGCCCATGGGCAGGTGCAGCTTTTCCGCAAACCGGTTCCAGCTCTGGGCCGCAGGGATCAACGAACACACCCGCCGTTCCATCAGGATCAGCGGGGTATCGATGCAGAAGATGCCGCTGACCGCATCCTTTTTCCGCGCCGCATTCAGCAGCACCAGCAACGCCCCGGCCGAAAATCCGCCGAGAATAATTTTACTGCAGCGGTTCCGCAACACGGCATAGGCCCGGTTAAAGGAGATCATCCAATCGTCCCACGTCACATCCAAAAGCTGCTCCGGCGAGGTTCCGAACCCCTGCAGCCGCGCACCGTAAACCGTATAGCCCGCCTGATGCAGAAAGTCGCCCAGCGGGCGCATCTCCTCCGGCGCCGCCAGATAGCCGTGGCAGAGCAGTATCCCCACCTCCGTGCCGCCCTTGAGCAAGAAAGGCCGGCCGATCGACGGATGCTTCGACTCCTCCGCATCCCCGTACCGCTCATAGTCCAATTCGAAATGTTCCAGATCCATCAGCGCCATGCGCTCCGCCAATTCATCGCGCGCCTTTTCAACCGGCATGTTCACATACTTCCGCACGGTATCCACCACAAACTCCATCGGCTCCACCTCGTTGGCAATCACCCGCGTCGTACCGTGCAGCCGCTCCTGCTCATGGTTCGGCAGAATCGGCTGATACCGGTGCAGCAGCTGATAGGTTCCGTCGGTCCGCGCAACCACCCCGCGGTCAGCCGCCATGCGGAAAATACTTTCAAGCGCCTCGTGCTCCTCATCCACAATCAGCTTCAGCAGGTCATTGTGCAGCGATTCATGAACCCGCCGGCCGTCATGCTGCCGAATCGACAGCGCCGCCAGATAGAGTGACCGGTGAAAATCCTCCACCGCCACCGACGGGGTTTTAAGCAGCTTCAGGCCCAGGCAGAACAGATGATCCATGTTGACCGCCGTGGTCGTGTAGATCTCCCGCATAAACCGGCGCGTCAGCGGCCACCGCTGCGTCTGAAGCACCCAGCTTTCGCGCTGCACCGCATTCAGCAGCGGCAGTTTCCGAAGTCTGGAAACCGGGCGGTCCAGATAGTCCCGCACTTCGATCGGCGGACTGAAATACAGCGTCATGTCCGTCTTTTTCAACAGCATGCTGCCCTCGGTCTTGAGCTCCTCAACCAGGCGCTCAGGCATATCTTTCCGCAGCCCCGCCGCCAGTTTGGAAATCGCATTATCATCGGGCCGCAGCGGATAAAAGGTAATGTTCACCGGCGTCACGACCAGCCCCGGATGATGCAGGCAACGCTCGCGGGAGAGCCCGTATTTTTCCTCCAGCCGCTCCATGGTTCTTGCATCATCATCCCGCCAGGCGGTCAAATACTGTTCGCGCACCAGTTCCGCCTTCAGGGCCAGCACCGCCGCGCCGGTATGCGGCCGATGCATCTGGTCCCCCAGCCGGAAACGCAGCTTCCCCTTGTGCACCACCTTCTTGCTCTTCACCATCACCCCCTCCGGAAAAATCACCCAGTCATGCCGCCCCGTCACCAGGTCCCCGATAATCATCCGGTTGCGCAGCGGCTCCCGAGTCGACCGCGCG
The DNA here is from genome assembly GCA_041622415.1 of Pontiella sp. Classification (GTDB taxonomy): domain Bacteria; phylum Verrucomicrobiota; class Kiritimatiellia; order Kiritimatiellales; family Pontiellaceae; genus Pontiella. The sequence continues at coordinate 9,376 of JBFJYX010000017.1, read as the reverse complement.
CCCATCTTATTCAGATAGGCCCCGAAGATCCCCCGGAACAGATTTGCATCGGCCAGCGCCCGCAGCTCCCGGCCCGCATGCTTATGCAGGGCGTAGGGAATAATGAAGGTTTCCATGCGCGTAAAATGGTTCACCACAAACAGCGTCGGCCGATCCGACAGGTTCTCCAGCCCCTCCACATGCAGCTGCAGGCGCAGCACCTTCTGCAGCACGCTCATCATCGCCGCTGTCGCTCTGAACACCCGGCTCGCCATCCATCAATCCTCCGGCCCAATCCACATAATGCCCTCTTCCAGCCAGCGGGCGTCACCCGCCGACACCCTTTTCGCCAGCGCATTGATCGCCCGGTTGTCATTCTTCCGTAGCGCGGAAAAATGACCGGCAATCCGGCGCGCCGCCTGCCGGCAGAACAGGTCCGCCAGCTCCGCCGGCGGAAGGCCCTCCACCGCCCCGCCCCGCGACAGCGCATAGCTGCACACGGCCGACATCGCAAACAGCTCCGTCCCGATATCCATCAGATGCCCCAGCACAATCTGCCGCTTATCCAGCGCCGGCCCGTATTTGGCCATCGCGTGCAGCAGCGACCGCGCCAGCCGGTGCGAGGTTTTCGACACATAACGGAAATGCGGCGCCAGTTCCCCCGCATCCTTCGGCACAGCCGGCACCAGCACTCCCAGCCACTGCTTCGGATACCAGTGACTGTAGAAACCCAGCAGCGAAAACGCCGTCTTCACTTTCAGGCCCGCCGGCGTGCTTTTCTTCAACAGGTTCGAGGCCCGTTTCAGGTGCGGGTCCATCGCCTCGCGCGCCAGGAACAGCCGCATGATTTCCGACGTCCCCTCAATAATGGTATTAATCCGGGCATCGCGCATCATCCGCTCAACCGGATACGGCGTCTCCCCCCGGGCCCGCAGTGAGTCCGCCTTTTCATAGCCCCGCCCCCCGCGCATCTGCAACGTTTCATCCACAATCCGCCAACCGCTCTCCGAACAGAAATATTTAGCCATCGCGGCCTCGAGGCGGATATCGATCTCCTTCAGGTCGGCATACCGCGAGGTCAGCATGGTCACCGCCTCCATGGCAAACGTCGTGGCGGCGATATCCGCAATCTTGGCCCGCCCCGCTTCGTGCTGTCCGATCGGCTGGCCCCACTGTTCCCGTTCATTCCCCCAGCGCCGCACAATCGACAGGCACTGCTTCGCCATGCCCGTCCCCGCCGCCGGCAGCGTGAGGCGCCCGACATTCAGCGTATCGAGCGCCAGCTTCAGCCCGCGCCCCTCATCGCCGATCCGGTTTTCCACCGGCACCTTCACATCCGTGAATTTCAGGTTCCCGTTCTGCATGGCGTTCAGGCCCATAAAATCGCAGCGCTGCACCACCTCCACACCGGGCATCGTCTTTTCCACAATGAACGCCGTAACCTGCGGCCGCTCACGGCCGTTGACCATCTTCGGCTTCGTCTTCGCCATCACCACCAATACATCGGCAATCGGCGAATTGGTGCACCACTGCTTCGCCCCGTTCAACAGATAAAAAGTCCCGTCTTCCGACCGCTCGGCGTGCGTCTGCATCTGGGCCGGATCCGAACCCACGCCCGGCTCCGTCAACGCAAACGCCGAAATCTCGCCCTTCACAAAGCGCGGAAAATATTTCTTCTTCTGCTCCTCCGTACCGAACAGCTTCAACGGCTGTGGAACACCGATCGACTGATGCGCCGAGGCCAGCACCGTCGTCGATCCGCAATAGGAGGCGATCATCATCATGATCCGGTTATAATTCACCTGCTAAAGACCCAGCCCGCCGTATTCCTTCGGCACCTTAAGCGCAAAAACGCCGAGCTTTGCCAGCCCCTCGATCACCTCGTCCGGAATCGTCCGCGTCCGGTCCACCTCGTCGGGATCCAGGTGATCTGCGAGAAACTGCTTAATGCGTTTCAGGTGCAGATCCCCCTCCGCTTTATCTTCCGGAGGCTGGACCGGGAAAGGATGCAGCAGCTCCGGCCTGAAGTTCCCCATGAACATCTCACTTCCAAAGCTTGGAAACTTCCACTGCGACTGCCGCGACGCCTCCGCCACCTCCAGCGCCGCGCGTTTGCCTTCGCTCATGTTCGAAGTATCAATGATCATCTCATCCTGTTCTCTATCGGCCATGACGGCCTCCTTTCCCGAATCCGTTCTCGTAAAACGTCCGCCCCTTTCGCGCCATCTCCTGCAGCAGGGCCGCCGGTTTAAAACGTTCCCCGTATTCCTCGCGCATCCGTTCCAGCGCGCGCTCCACCCGCTCAATCCCCAGCGCATCCGCATAGCGCAGCAGCCCGCCGCGGAACGGCGGAAAACCAATGCCGCAGATCAGCGCCATATCCAGATAATCCACCCGCTCAATCACGTGCTCTTCCAGGCACATCGCCGCCTCGTTGAGCATCGTCAGGATCAACCGTTCCACAATCTCCTCGTCCGAAATCTCCGCCCCGGAATATTCCTCCAGCAGCTTCGCCGCCTCGGGATTGATCTCCCGCTGCCGGCCCTTGTGCAGGTAAAACCCTTTACCCGCTTTCCGCCCCAGCAGCCCCGCATCGATAAACTTCTGCAGCACCGGCGCCGCTTCCAGACGCGGCGCAAACGCCTGCTCCAGTTCCCGGATCACTTTGTACCCCACATCAATGCCCGTCTCATCCGCCAGCACAAACGGGCCCATCGGCATGCCGAACCCCTCCACCAGCCGGTCGATCCGCTGCACATCCACCCCCTCCTGCAGCAGCAGGCCCGCTTCGTTCAGATAGGGAATCAGGATCCGGTTGACCAGAAAGCCGGGGCTGTCCTTCACCACCACCGGGGTTTTCTGCAGCTCATGCGCCAGCGCAACCACCGACACCACCGTTTCCTCCGACGTCTGCCCGCCCGCAATCACCTCAACCAGCGGCATGCGGTTGACCGGATTGAAAAAGTGCATGCCCGCAAAACGCTCCGGATGCTTCAGCACCGACGCCATTTCCGTGATCGACAACGCCGAGGTATTGGAGCAGATCACCGCATCGTCGCGCACTTTCGTCTCCAGCTCGGAGAGCACGCCCTTTTTGACCTCCATCTTTTCCACCACCGCTTCAACCACAAGGTCCGCCGCCCGGAACCCGGTATAATCCACCGTGCCCGATATCCGGTGCATCGCCATCGACACCGCCGGCGCTTTCATTTTACGCAGCTTCACCAGCTGCCCGTAATAATCCGCCGCCTCGGCAAATCCCCGGCCGACCGCCTCCCACGAAATATCCTTCATCCGCACCGGCCGCCCGTGCCGGCTGAACAGCCAGGCAATCCCGCCGCCCATCACCCCCGCGCCGAGCACCGCCGTGCGTTCCAGCTTCCGGACTTCGGCCGTACCGCCCCGCTCCTTTTTGATCTGCTGATCAATATGGAACAGGCCGATCAGGTTTCGGCATTCCGGCGTCATCACCAGCCGGGAAAAGGCCGCCGCCTCTTTTTCCAATCCCTGGACCAGGCTTCCGCGCCCCGTCTCTTTCAGCAGGTTCAGAATGGCCGGAATTGCGGGATAGTGGCCGCGCGCTTTGCGCTCCGCTTTTTCCCCCGCCTTTTTCAGGATGAACTGCTTCATCGGCGGCAGGCTTTCAAGCCGATGGCATTTCCGCTTCCGGATCACCGCCCGGCGGCCTTTGGCAGTAAGCACCTGTTCGGCAAATTCATAGGCCTGCTCCGCCACAAATTCATGCGGCACCCGTTTATCCGCCAGCCCGATCCGCTCCGCCTTGGATCCATTCACCGGCCGGCCGCTCAGGATCATCGTCAACGCCTGCACCAGCCCGACCAGCCGCGGCAGCCGCTGCGTGCCGCCCCAGCCCGGCAGAATACCCAGGTTCACTTCCGGCAGGCCCAGTTTGGTTTTCGGCGAATCCGTCACCACGCGGAACGTGCAGGCCAGCGCCAGTTCCAGTCCGCCGCCGAGACATGCCCCGTCAATCACCGCAACCGTCGGATACGGCATTTTTTCCAGCTTACGGAAAACCGCCTGCCCCTCCTGCGACTTCAGGTGCCCGTCCGTCTCCGAACAGATCGTGCCGATCTCCGCCACGTCAGCCCCCGCAATAAAGACGCCGCGCTTTCGGCTGCTCACAATCAGTGCCTTGATCTTCTTTGCCGAAAGCGCATCATCCAGCAGCGCATCCAGCTCCAGCATCACCGATGCGGAAAGCACATTCACCTTGGCATCCGGCACATCCAGCTCAAGAAAAGCAATACCGTTCGTATCCGGGGGAATAAACGTCCACGCACTCATCACTCCACCTCCAAGGCAAACGCCGCACCCTGGCCGCCGCCCACGCACAGCATCGCCAGGCCGAGCTGTTTATTCTGCCGCCGCATCTCTTTCAGCAGCGTAATCAGCAGGCGGGCCCCCGTGGCTCCCACCGGATGACCCAGGGCAATGGCCCCGCCGTTCACATTCACCTTCGCCATATCCAGCGTCCCGACCGCCGAATCGCGGCCCAGGAATTCCTTAGCAAATGAATGCGAGGAAAACGCGCGCTCGCAGGCCAGCACCTGCGCCGCAAAGGCTTCGTTAAGTTCAATCAGCTCAAAATCGCTCAGCGCCAAACCCGTGGCATCCATCAGCCGCGCCGTGGCATAAACCGGCCCCAGCCCCATGCGTTCGCCTTCCAGCGCCGCATAGCGGTAATCGCGGATATACCCCAGCGGCTCATGCCCCAGGGCCTTCGCCTTCTCTTCAGACATCACCAGCGCCGCAACCGCCCCGTCCGTCACCTGCGATGAATTGCCCACCGTCACCGTGCCCGTTTTACGGTCAAAGTAGGGCCGCAGCTTCTGCAGGTCTTCCATCGACTGCTGCGGCCGGGGCCCTTCGTCCACAACCTGGATGCTTCCAAACGTTGGAGGCACCGGAACCGGCACGATTTCCTCCGCCAGTTTACCCGCCTCCCCGGCGGCCGTCGCTTTACGGTGGCTCTGCAGCGCATATTCATCCTGCTGCTCGCGCGTAATCTGGAATTCCCGCGAAAGCCGCTCGGCGGTCAGGCCCATAATCAGTCCGCACACCGGATCCGTCAGCCCCTGCTGCAGGGCAATCACCGGCTGGAGGTGTTTCAGCCGGAACGCCCCGATGGCCCGCAGTTTCTGCGGTATCGTTTTAGCACGCGCCAGCCGGCTGAAAAGCGCCGTCATTTCCGGCCCGTAGATGAGCGGGATATTGCTCATCGATTCCGTCCCGCCGACAACCGCCACCTCGGCCCCGCCCGTTTCAATCAGCTGCCACGCCGAAGTAAAAGCCTGCATGCCCGACGCGCAGTTGCGCTGCACGGTGTGCGCAGTCGTCTCAACCGGCAGCCCGGCCTTCAGCGCAATCACCCGCGCAATGTTCGCCGCATGAATCGGCTGCGCCACGCTGCCGAACACCACCTCATCCACGCGCTCCACCGCATGCCGGGCCAGCAGCTCCTTGACCGCATAGGCCCCGAGGTCATCCGCCTCCACGCTCTTCAGGCACCCGCCCGCCTTGCAGAACGGGGTGCGGATTCCATCAACAACGGCTAATCGAGATTTCATCAGAATCCTCCGGAACTTGGGTCTCATCGTACAGCGCTTCAATCAGATCACGGTAATCCTCGGCCACCACATGCCGCCGGATTTTCAGCGTCGGGGTCAGCTCGCCGTTATCCACCGACGGCACCGCACGGATCAGGGCGTACGCGCGGATCGTTTCCCAGTGGTCCACCAGTTTATTGACCTCCCGGATGTGCGCCTGGATTTCCCCGTGCAGCTCGCCGATCGGCCGCCGGTTTTCGGCGCTGATGAACAGCAGGCAGCTGGTGTATTTCCGCCCCTCCGCAATCACGCAGGCCGAATCGATCAGCGGCGACCCGCACAGCGCCTGCTCGATCGGGGCCGGAAAGACCGTTTCGCCGGTTGAGGTTTTAAACATCTCCTTCTTGCGCCCCGCAATGCTCAGGAACCCCTCGTCATCCAGCGAGCCGAGATCACCCGTATGCAGCCATCCGTCCGCATCAATCACCCGCGCGGTTTCATCCGGCATATGCCGGTAGCCGCGCATTACATTGGGGCCCCGCGCCCAGACTTCGCCCTCCGCCGCAATCTTCACCTCCACACTCGCCAGCGGCCGGCCCACCGTGCCCACCTTTCGGCTGCCGGGATAATTGGTGCTGATCACCGGCGAGGATTCCGTCATGCCGTAGCCTTCGAAAAGCGGCACCCCGACACGGACAAAGAAATGATTCAGTTCATCCGGCATATGCGCACCGCCGACCACCATCGCCTTCAGTTTGCCGCCCAGCGCCTTCTTCACCTGCCAGCCCACCAGGCGGTCCGCCAGCCAGTTCTGGAAAAAGAAGGGCTCCCCTTCAGCAAACGGACGGCTGGCCCGCTTGAAGGTCCACACCGCAAACCGGCCCTTGAGCCCGGAATGTCCCGCCGCCTTCTCCCGAATGCGCGCATAGGTCTTTTCCATCAGCCGCGGCACCACCGTCATCATCGCCGGATGCACGTCGCGCATCAGCTCGCCGACGTTTTCAATCTGATCCACAAAATAAATGCTCAGGCCGCGCAGCAGATAGAGATAAATCACCGTGCGTTCAAAGGTGTGCGCCACCGGCAGCAGGCTGAGTGCTTTGTCCACCCCCGGTTCGACCGGAAACAGCGGTTCAATATCATGCAGCTGCGCCGCCAGATTGCCCTGCGTCAGCTCAACCCCTTTCGGCATACCCGTTGACCCGCTGGTATAAATCGTAACCGCGTGACTGCGGCCGTCGATGCGCCGGAGCAGATCCCCGACCAGCCCCGGCTCCAGGTTCAGCCGCAGCTGCCCCGTTTCATAGAGCTCCTCGATATGCTTCACATTGGAAGGCATGCCCTCCTTCAGCTGATCCGTAATGATCAGCTCAAAGTGGTCCGCATACGGCCTGAACCGGTCCCACAGCTCCGCCCCGAAAACAAAAATCGTTTTCATGTCCGAATCGTTGACCTTGTGCAGAAAATGCAGCTCGGCAAAATCGACAAAAAACGGAACCGCCACCCCGCCGCTCAGCATGATCCCGATATCCGCCGCGAGCCAGTCGGCCGACGGCGCCGCCAGCACACCGATGGAATGTCCAAGGCCGGGAAGCCGGGCGTCCAGTGCCGCGCCGAGCCGGCGCACGCGGGCGCAGATTTCGTCGAGCGGAACAGGAACCCAGGTGCCGTCGATTCTGTCATTCACGGAACACGCCTGCGTGTACCGCGATGCGTGGTTGAGCAGCATTTCGGGTATGGTCTGAAATCGTTCCATACAACCTTTCCTCTCCGTTCAACGGCGGAGCGATTGTATGCTTCGACCAGGTCATCGTCAAGCCGCTGAACGCTTAGCTCAAGACCTCAAAAGGAGTTAATCCTTTATAAAAGAGACAGCGCATCGACATCGATGTTCAAAGAAACGCCGCGCGGCAGCCGCACGCACTGCTGCACGTGCCGGATCGGTTTGGTCATCTTCACGGTGTGCTCGCAGCGCAGCATAATCTGGTAGCGCCAGAATCCCTTGGCCCGCGCCAGCGGGGCCGGCATCGGCGGGATCGCCAGCACCGATTCCGGCAGTACTTTTTCCAATCCCTGGAAAAACCGGTCCGCGGAGGTCATCACATCCACCTCCGACTCGCCCTTGAAGGTGAGCAGCACCAAATGCGAAAACGGCGGATAGCCCAGCTCGCGGCGAAACTCCAGATCCTGCGAACAGAAGCCTTCATAATCCAGGCTGCGCGCCGCCTGGATCGCCGGATGGTGCGGCGTGTAGGCCTGCACAATCACCTCGCCGGCCTTTTCGCCGCGCCCGGCCCGCCCGGCCACCTGCGTCAGCAGCTGGAACGTCCGTTCCCCCGCCCGGAAATCCGGCACCTGCAGCGACATGTCGGCATAGAGCACCCCCACCAGGGTGACGTTCGGAAAGTCGAGCCCCTTGGCAATCATCTGGGTGCCGAGCAGGATATCGAGTTTGCCGGTCTTAAACTTATCCAGCACCGTGCGGTAGGAATCCTTTTTGCGCATCGTATCCGAATCCATCCGCGCCACGCGCGCCTTCGGACAGAGCTTTTCCAGGATCTCCTCAATCTTCTGCGTGCCCATCCCGGCATATTTGAAATTGAGATCGGAACAGCTCGGGCATTTATCCGGCACCTTTTCCTCGCGCCCGCAGATATGGCACATCAGCTTGTTCGCCCGCTTATGATAGGTCATCGAAATGCTGCACTCCGTGCACTCCGCTGTATAGCCGCACATCTCGCACTGGATCGACGACGAAAAACCGCGCCGGTTCAGAAACAGGATCACCTGCTCACCCAGGTTCAGACGATCATAAATGCCCTGCACCAGCTCCGATGAAAAGATCGTCGGCCGACCCTCCTTCTCCGCCTCGATCCGCATGTCCACAATCCGCATCAGCGGCATCGACCGGTCGTCCACCCGCTGCAGCATTTCCGCCAGCTCATAGCGGCCGCCCTTCACATTGGCAAACGACTCCAGCGCCGGCGTCGCCGAACCCAGCACCACGCAGCAGTTTTCCAGATGGCCGCGCATCACCGCCACATCGCGCGCATTGTAGCGCGGCGATTCATCCTGCTTATAGGTCGGCTCATGCTCCTCATCCACCACGATGAGCCCGACATTTTCCACCGGCGCAAAAAGCGCCGACCGCGCCCCGATGGCAATCTGCGCCTTGCCGTCGCGGATCCGGTGCCACTCATCGTGCCGCTCGCCGTCCGACAGGTTGGAATGCAGCACCGCCACGCAATCGCCGAAGCGCGACCGGAAACGGTCCACCGTCTGCGGCGTCAGCGAAATTTCAGGAACCAGCACAATGGCCCCCTGCCCCTTATCAAGCGCATGCTGCAGCGCCTGCAGATACACCTCCGTTTTACCGCTGCCCGTCACGCCGTGCAGCAGCACCGTTTTCGGCTTGGCCAGGTCCATCGACGCACAGATTTTATCCAGCGCCGTCTGCTGCTCCGCCATCAGGTCAAATGGCTGCGTCCGCAGCAGCTCCATCCCGGCATGCGGATCGCGCTGAATCGTCTCCTCCGAAATCGTCACCAGCCCCTTTTTTTCCAGCGTCTTGATCGGCGAATCCGAACAGCCCACCCGCTCGCACAACTCCGAAACCGTCATCCCGCCATGCGTTTCCAGCGTCTGGAAAATCTCCTTCTGCCGCCCCTTCAACGCAGGCTGAGCGGGCAACGGAGACGGAGCTGCCTCCTCCGTCATGCACCCAGGCGGAGCGGGCACAACGGAGCTGGAAGCTCCGTCTACGTTCTTTGGATTATCGCGTATATATTTTCGAATGCGTTCGGCCTGTTCCGGCGACCGGACAATGT
>JBFJYX010000016.1:0-17295 GCA_041622415.1 Pontiella sp. | reverse complement strand
CAACATCCTCGGCCCGCTCTGCAATCCGGCCGGCGTCAAAAACGGCGTCATGGGCGTCTTTAAACCCGAGCTGGTGCCGATTGTTTCCGACGCCTGCGCCCAGCTCGACATGAACTGCCAGTTTATTGTGCACGGCAACGACGGCCTCGACGAGTTCACCACCACGACCACCACCATGGTCACCGAAATCCGCCGCGGCAAAATCGAATCCTACGAAGTGCAGCCCTCCGGCCTCGGCCTCGATACCGCAAAACCGGAAGACCTGATCGGCGGTGAGCCCGCGGAAAATGCGGAAATCACCCGGGCGCTGCTCAAAGGTGAAAAAGGACCGAAGCGGGATATCGTCCTGCTCAATGCCGCTTTCGCCATCATGGCCGGCGGAAAAGCGGACAACCCGAAAGACGCCCTCGCCCTCGCGGCGGAATCCATCGACTCCGGCGCCGCGCTGAAAAAGCTCGAAGCCCTGGCCGAAATGTCCCGGGCGTAAAGCGGTCTACTTCCCATGGAGCAGTTCAGCGCCCGGCCGGGAGACCGGCGCGGCCGCGCCTCCGAATTTCTTTGCATACAGCAGGGCGGCAACGATCAGCAGGGAACAGAAAATACAGAACAACAGCCGCAGGCGGGCCTCCATCTTTAACGATGAACGGGCCGAGCGCGCCGGCAGCACATAGAGCCGGGACTGCGACCGGTTGCAATGGAGGTGTGTTTTTTCCAGAGCAAAAACTTCCGCCGATATCATGTTCTGCTCACGCAGATACGTAAGATGCAGCACATCCGCATCCACATTATCCCCGCACTTCAACCGGCTGAAATGGCACAGTAAAGTCCTCGTCAGCAGATCCTCGCGCAATGCATTTGTGTCAAAGGTTTTATTATCCGAGCCCCGGCAAAGATGAAAACCGGATGGCGTGAACTGCTCGTCGAGCGAAAAGCTCAGCTTCACCAGATACTGGTTATTATAGGAATAGTAGGCCTGCGAGCGATACAGCTCAATCGCCCAGCATCCCGCTTTCCGGTCCCGGACGATGCGGTATTTCACTTTCGAACCCCAGAATCTCCAGATGCAATAATTCCTGCAGAACAGGCGCATGAAATCCAATACCGGTTTATCCCTTAATTCCGGCATCACCGCATCGCACAGCTGCTGCAGCCGTTGCACAACCATTTTATCCCAGCGATCAAAAGCGTCCAGTACGGCCGACTGGATAGAGCGTTTGCTCAGTTTGGAGCTCGCGTGTCTATCGTGGTTTTGCCTGCCCAGCTCCTGAAACGGGTTATTCCCGTTCCGGTCCACATCCATCTCCGGGGCATCGGGCTGGAAAAGCGCACCGCTGTCCCCCGCCCTGATGCTCATACCGTTTATCCCCCTCATAACGCCCTTCATCACCCAAAAAGTTAAATTCATCACCAAAATTAGTAAATTATACTAGCATTCCGTGTGCCCAAACTGGAACCAAAACTTTAAGTCTATGCATGACTCCGTCAGAAATAGAGCGGGCGGAATTTAATCCAGCGGGGGTCCGTTCCCCGCTGCACGGCCGCAAAAGAAAAAAATTCGCTTCACTGCAATAAAGTGTGCGCTGCGCCGTTGTTATTACCTGCCTAACATCGGAGTGGTCATGCGTAAAACGCTGCTGCACATTTTAAGTCATAATGGACGCCTGCTGGAAAAGGTCCTCGAAGAGGAACTGGCCGGCAGCCGGCTTCACCATGGGCAGGGCCGCATCCTCGTAAATATTAAACGGGCAGGCGAAATCACCCAGGCCGACCTGGCGCGCCGCATGGAGATCAAACCCTCCACCATCACCACGATGCTCAAACCGCTTGAACAGCGGAAACTGGTCACCCGCAAGGTCGACCCCAAAACCAACCGCGCCCTGCTCGTCTCACTCACTCCCGCCGGGCGGAAAGCCTGCGACGAGGTGGAAGCCGCCTGGCAGCGCATTGAAAACCGCATACTCCGGGAACTGCCCGGCGTCGATTTGGACGACCTGTTCCAGACCCTGGAAACCGTTTTATCCGCCCTGGGCGGCACCGCCCCGCATTTAATCAAAACCGGAGATACTCCATGAAACGTACAACCGCACTCACCGCAACCCTCTTCGGTCTCGCCGTTCAGCATGGCCTGGCCGGGATCACCTACCCCATCGTCGACACCGGCCAGACGACCGCCATCGGAAACTACTACGGGCAGGATGCCCACTACCTCGCCAATGCCCCGGCCTATACCGACAACGGCGACGGCACCGTCACCGACAACGTGACCGGCCTGATGTGGATCAAAGACCCCGGCGAAAAAATGACGTGGGAACAGGCGATGCAGCAGGCATCGAAATGCCGGACCGGCGGCTACGACGACTGGCGCCTGCCGTCCATCAAAGAACTCTACTCCCTGATTCAGTTTACCGGCCTCGATCCCGATCCCATGAGCACGGAAACCGGCAACCTCATTCCGTTCATCGACAACGCGGCCTTCGATTTTAAATACGGCGACCCGGCCAAAAACGAACGCATCATCGATTCCCAGTTTGCCACCACCGCCATCTACACCAGCACCACCATGCGCGGTGCAAAAACCATGTTCGGCGTCAACTTTGCCGACGGCCGGATCAAGGGCTACGGCCTCGAGGATCCGCGCGGACGCGGCGCAAAAACCTTCCACGTGCTCTATGTCCGCGGCAACCCGGAATACGGCAAAAACAAGTTCAAGGACAACGGCGACGGCACCGTCACCGACGAAGCCACCGGCCTGACCTGGATGAAAGCCGACAGCGGCAAAGGCATGGACTGGCCCGCCGCCCTCGAGTATGCCGAAGGCATGGAATTCGCCGGCCACGACGACTGGCGCCTGCCGTCCGCCAAAGAGCTGCAGAGCCTCGTCGATTATTCCCGCGCCCCGGACTCCACCGGTTCCGCCGCCATTGATCCGGTGTTTGAGGCCACGGCCATCACCAACGCGGGCGGCAAAAAAGATTATGCCGCCTACTGGTCGGGCACCTCCCACCTGAGCACACGGAGCAACGCCTCGGCGGTCTACGTCAATTTCGGCCGCTCCCTCGGATGGATGGAAGACCGCCGCAGCGGTGAAAAACAGCTGCTGGATGTGCACGGCGCCGGCGCCCAGCGCTCCGACCCGAAAACCGGCGATCCCTCCCGCTTCCCCTACGGCCGCGGCCCGCAGGGCGATGTCATCGGCATCAACAACATGGTCTGCCTCGTCCGCGGCGGCAGCGTGGAAAAGGTCGACCCGCCCGTCACCCGCGAAACCCAAATGCGCGAAAACGCCGCCCCGCAGAACCAGCAGCAGCGCCCGAACCGGCAGCAGGGACAGCAGGCCCCGGGCATGAGCGCCGGCCAACGCAGCGGCGGCGCGCAGACCGCCGCCCGCAGCCGGCCCCGCGACAGCGTTCGTGCCCGCGACGTGACCTTTAATGAAAAATTTCCTGTAGGCTCCACCCTGCCCGACGCACTGCAACTGTATAATACCGACCGCAAACTGGTGCCCGCCAACAGCATCTTCAACGCCGCCTACACGGTGGTGGTGGGCGGATGCCTGACCTGTCCCGAATACCGCAATTCATATCCGGAAATCGAAGCGGTGGCCGCCGACTACCGCGACAAAGGCGTGCAGTTTTATTTTCTCTATCAATCGCTGACGCATCCGGAAAACTGGGGTTTCGTGCAGCCGACCTCCATTCAGGAACGCTTTGCCCAGGTTGAGCACGCGAAAGAGCTGCTGCAGACCTCCATCCCGTGGCTGACGGACACCATGGACAACGAAATGAAACAATACTTTGCCATGGCGCCGAACGCGCAGTTCATTTTCGACCGCAACGGAAAAATTGTTCATCGCTCATCCTGGGGACGCGGTTCCAGCCTGCGCGAGGCGCTGGAAAAACAGGTCGGGCCTTCCGACACCATCACCTCGGTCGCCGACCTGAATCTTCCGAAGTTTGGACCCCATAAAACATCCACCGCAAACAGCTTGCTTGAACCGAAACGGCTCGACGGCGTGGCCGTGCCGCTGCGCGTCGCCGCCGGCGGTAAAACCGCAGATATGAAAGAAATGAAATCCCCCGATTTCGGCGCATCCAACCGTTACGTCAAGCTGCGCCCCGAAGCGGATCAGAACCTGATCCGGACCGGCAGCGGACAGCTCTACCTCGGCTTTCGGCAGGACCCGGTGCTCGGCGCGGCCTGGAATAATTTGGCCACGCCTCCGAAATACCGTATCACCGCCAAGAACGCAAAGGTGTCGCCCGCCATGGCCGAAGCGCCGAAGCTCAGCGTCGAACACGATACCGAACCGCGCGAGTTTCTCGTGGACGTAAAAAAATGGAAAGCGGGAACGCCGATCAAGGTGGAGATTCAATACTTCGCCTGCAACGAGGAAAAGGGCTGGTGCGAAGCGGTTCAACAGGAATTTATCGTGTGGCTCGAAAAAGATGAAACCGCCGGCATGGTTGCCGGGCGCTCGCACTTCCCCGGTGGAAACAATCAGAACCGGCAGCAGGGACAGAACCAAAGGAACGACCGGAATCAGGGCGGCTCCATCATGCAGCGCTTCGACCGCAACAATGACGGCCGGATTTCCGAAGACGAATTCACCGGCCCGATACAGCGATTCCTCCTGCTCGACGTTAACAGCGACGGTTACATCACCGAAGACGAAGTCCCCGCCGCACGCCCGGGAGGACGTCAATAAATGAAACTGCTGCCAACCATTCTTTTCGCCGCTGCACTGAGCGCATCGGCTGATAAACCCAACATCGTGTTCATCTATGCCGACGACATGGGATGGACCGGATCCTCGGTCGAGATGATCGAGGGCGACGCCGAAACGAAAAGTGATTTTTACCGGACGCCCAACCTCGAAAAACTGGCGGCGCATGGCATGGTCTTTTCGCAGGCCTATTCGCCGGGGCCGATGTGCACGCCGAGCCGCGCGGCGGTGCTGACCGGCCAAACACCGGCCGAGCTGCACATCACCACGCCCGGCGGCGGGCGCGTGGATACCTCGCATCAAATGCTCACCCCGCAGACGACGACCCGGCTGCCGCAGGATCTTCCAACCCTTGGAAGCGTGCTGAAAGCAGAGGGCTATGCCACCGCCCTGCTCGGCAAATGGCATATCGGGCGGCGCGACGACGCGGGCATGTACGGATTCGATGTCCATGACGGCCACACCGAAAATGCCAGCAACGGCACCGACGACGATCCCAAGGAAATCTTCAGCCTGACGCAGCGCGGCATCGAATTTATGGAGGCCAGCGTGAAGGCCGGGAAACCGTTCTATCTCCAGCTTTCGCACTATGCCGTCCACATCCCGCTTCAGAGCCGGCCCGAAAGCATCAGTAAATTTCAAAAAGCAAACGCCGGCGCGATTCATTCCGACGCGGAGTATGCCGGCATGACCTGGGATCTCGACGACAGCCTCGCCGACATTTTCCAGGCCTTGGAAAAACTGAACATCACCGGTAACACCTATATCGTCTTCATGTCCGACAACGGCGCGCCCGGGAATGCCCGCAAGCCCAACAACGCTCCCCTGAACGGCGGCAAAGGCTCGGTCTATGAAGGCGGCATCCGCATTCCGTTCATCGTTGCCGGCCCCGGCTTTAAAACCGGCTACTGCGCGGAGCCCGTCAGCGGCACCGACCTTTTTGCCACCTTTGCCGCGTGGGCCGGAGCGGCTGCCGATTCCGATGAAAGCGAAGACCTGACCCCGCTGCTGACCGGCCGGGCGTCTGAATTCAGCCGCCGCAACGACCTGCTCTTCCACTACCCGCACTATGGCCAGGGCCCCGCCCAGAAACCGCAGACCGCGCTGGTTTCCGGGGATTGGAAACTGCTGAAAGACTGGGAATCCGGCACCTGCGAGCTCTTCAACCTGAAAGACGACATCGGCGAGCAAACCGACCTTTCCATGCAGGAACCCAAACGCTTTGCGGCCATGTATGAAACCCTGAAGCAGCGCCTGGCCGAAACCGGTGCCCAGCTGCCCGCGGAAAACCCGGACTACGACCCCGACGCGGATCAGCAATCGCAGCGGCAGCGCCGCAACAGGGATCGCTGATTGCTGTCCACATTCCCCCCCGGATTCCGTCTGGTTTATTCAGGCCTCACTAAACGGCCGGAACACATCCTCAGGGGGAAACGGGGACCATGAAATATCAGGTTATTTTATTTATCCTGCTCAGTGCTGCTGCGCAGGCCGCTTCAGAATTCAGCACCGGCCTGCCGGATGATCAGCTGATTCTGTTTTCGACGCGCCGGCAGTACAAAACGGACCACCACAACACCGCCACGATTTTCCAGAAAGGCGAAATCAATGCCCGGAAATATGATCCGCCGGGCAAAATCAAACTGCTCAATCCGCGCAGCGGCAGCGTAAAAACGCTGGTCGACGCCGGCCCCGCCGGTATTGCGCGCGATCCCGAACTGTCTCCGGATGGAACGCGCGTCATATTCAGCATGCGCAAAAGCGCCGACGACGATTACCATATCTACGAAATCGGCATCGACGGAACCGGTCTCAGACAGTTGACCTCGCTGCCGGGCGTCTCGGACATTGACCCGGTCTACCTGCCGGACGGGAAAGTCATTTTCAGCTCCACCCGCGAGCCGAAGTTCTGCATGTGCAACCGGCACATCATGGCCAACCTCTACCGCATGGAGGGCGACGGCGCCAACATTCACCAGATCGGTAAAAGCACGCTCTTCGAGGGACACAGCACCGTCATGGCGGACGGCCGCATCCTCTATGACCGCTGGGAATATGTGGACCGCAATTTCGGCGATGCCCAGGGCCTCTGGACCGTCAACCCCGACGGCACCATGCACTCCATCTTCTACGGCAACAACACCCCCTCGCCCGGCGGCGTCATCGATGCGCGGCAGCTGCCCGGCAGCCGGAATATTATTACCGTCTTCGGCTCCTGCCATGACCGCCCCTGGGGTGCCCTGGCCATCCTCGACCGGAATAAAGGCGTCGACGGCGAAGCCGCGGTCGAGCATATCTGGCCGGCCTCGGCCCGCGAACTGATCGGGGTCGGAAACTGGGACACCTTCAAAAAAGTGCGCCCGCGTTATGAGGATCCGTTCCCGCTGTCGCAAACCCGCTTCCTCTGCGCGCGGACCATTGAAGACGACAGTGAACAGACCGGCATCTACCTGATCGACACCGCGGGCACCGAAGAGCTGATCTATCAGGATCCCGACGGCTTCGGCTGTTTTGATCCCATGCCCGTCACCGCCCGCGGGGACGTGCGCATCAAACCGGACATGCGCAGTTTTGACCACACCGGCGGCACGTTCTATGTGCAGAATGTCTATGAAGGCACGCACATGGAAAATGTGCAGCCCGGCGAAGTCAAATTCCTGCGGGTGATCGAATCGCCGGAAAAACGGAGCTTCACGCCCAATCACTGGGGCGGCCAGGGCGCGCAGGCCCCGGCAATGAACTGGCACAGCTTCGAAAATAAACGCATCCTCGGCACCGTTCCGGTCGAGGACGACGGCTCGGCCTTTTTTGAAGTGCCGGCGGATACCTTCTTCTATTTCCAGCTGCTGGATAAAGACGGCAAAATGATTCAGTCGATGCGCTCGGGCACGATCGTCCAGCCCGGCGAACAGCAGGGCTGCGTCGGCTGCCACGAAAACCGCGTGGAACCGCCGCCCGCATCTTCGCTCAGCCTGCAGGCTTTAACGCGTCCCCCCTCGCAGATGGGCCTCGGCTACGGCGCCGGCCGCAGGTTCAGCTATCTGCAGGAAATCCAGCCGATCTTCGACCAGCACTGCACAACCTGCCACGACTTCGGCGAACCGGCCGGCGAAGCGCTGAACCTCGCCGCGGATAAAGAGCTGGTCTTCAATGCCTCCTATGCCGACCTGCACCGCCGGAAGCTGGTCCGTGTCGCCGGCGGCGGGAAGGCGGAGATCTATCCCGCCAAATCATGGGGCTCGCATGCCAGCCGGCTGACGCAGTTCCTCGACGGCCATGAGGACACCCAACTGACCGCCGCGGAAAAACAGAAAATCTATACCTGGATAGATCTCAATGGCGTCTACTATCCCTCCTATGAATCCGCCTACCCGCAGAATCCCGCCGGACGCAGCCCGATCAGCAAACAACAGCTGGCCCGCCTGGGCGAACTCTGCAACATCGATTTCAAGGCCAATCAGCGATGGAGCACTCATCCCGGCGCATGGATCAGTTTTGATCGACCGGCGCGCAGCCCGTGCCTTAAGGAACTGGATAAAGATTCGGACGCCTATGCGGAAGCGCTGGCCCTGATTGAATCCGGCCGCGCCAATCTGGCCGCGACGCCCCGCGCCGATATGCCCGGCTTTGTGCCCTGCGCGGCCGACCGGCAGCGCACCGCACGCTATGAAGAAATGCAGGCCGTCGAAACCGCCTACCGCCAGGCGCTCCGGCAAGGCCGGAAACTCTATGACACCGATGTAAAAAACTGAATAAACAATGATAGTATGACCACCGAGTTTACGTCCCTCCGTGCACTCCAGCGAAGCGAGTGGTAAAAAATACTTAAAATAAAGGAATCCCAATGAACTTTGACTATTACATCCCCACTAAAATCCTTTTCGGTGCCGGCAAACTCAACCAGCTGGCCGAAGAAAAAATGCCGGGCACCAAAGCCCTGATCGTGATTTCCTGCGGCACCTCGATGCGCAAAAACGGCTATCTCCAACGATTGGAAGAACTGCTCAAACAGCAGGGCATCGAGTCCGTCGTCTACGATAAAATCCTGCCCAACCCCGTCAAAGAACACGTCATGGAAGGCGCCGCCGTCGCTAAGGAAAACGGCTGCGATTTTATCATCGGCCTCGGCGGCGGATCATCCATTGACGCCGCCAAGGCGATTGCGGTGATGGCCGTGAATCCGGGCGACTACTGGGATTATATCGGCTCCGGCTCCGGCAAAGGCGAAGTGGTTGAAAACGGGGCCCTGCCGATTGTGGCGATCACCACCACCGCCGGCACCGGCACCGAAGCCGACCCGTGGACGGTCATCACCAACGGCGACGAAAAGATCGGCTTCGGTGATCCGGCATTCACCTTCCCGACCCTCGCCGTGGTCGATCCCGAACTGATGGTCTCCGTACCGCCGCAACTCACCGCGTTCCAGGGATTCGATGCCCTCTTCCACGCGGTCGAAGGCTATATCGCCAACATTGCCACTCCGATGAGCGACATCTATGCCCTCGAAAGCATTCGCCTGATTGCGCAGTACCTGCCGACGGCGGTGGCAGACGGCACCAATATTGAAGCGCGGCAAAAAGTCGCCCTGGCCAATACGCTGTCGGGCATGGTGGAGTCGACCTCCTGCTGTATTTCGGAGCACTCGCTGGAGCACGCTATGAGCGGGCGCCATCCCGACCTGCCCCACGGCGCCGGTCTGATCATGCTTTCCGTGGCCTATTTTTCGCACTTTGCCGACAAAATCCCGGAGCGCATGAAACAGATGGCCTCCGCCATGGGCGGCACCGATTTTGTGGAGGAACTCATCAACCTGCAGAAAGCCTGCGACGTGGGCGACCTCAAAATGTCGGACTACGGAATCACCGCGGATGAGCTCGAAGCCATTGCCGAACACGCACGCGATACGATGGGCTTCCTGTTCGAACTCGATCCTGTGCAGATCAGCGACGCGGAAACCGTCGGTATCCTTCAGGCCGCATTTAAATAACCGCGGAGAAAGACGCTCCATGAATATAGTCAAAGCATTGCTTCTGTTGCCGGCCCTGGCCGGTTCACTGTTCGCCGTTCCGATGGATCATCTGGAATGGTTTGAAAACCGCCGGACCGAAGAGTGGCCGTCCGCACACGAAGCCGGAGAAAAAAACTGGCGCCCGGTCGAATGGCCGGTCCGCATTGCCCGGAATTTTTCATCTGCGGTGCTTTCGACTGAATTCGAATGGGACCGCACCGGACCGCAGGGCCTCCTGCTGATGGGCGATGAATCGGTGAAGGTCTTCTGCAACGGACTGGAACTCGAACCCGCCCATGCGCACGGGGATGAAATCATCTTTGCCCTGCCTCTGAAACTAGGGAACAACACGCTGAGCATCGGCCTCTCGAAAAAGGCTTCGCTCCTGTTCAACCCGGTCGAGTTGGATTACATCCTGCCGAATGCCGAAACGCAGCTCGAAGCCCTCTACCGCTCCGTCGAGCACCTCGGCGCCAAATATTCCGCCTATCCGGCGGACCGCTATAAAAAACAGATCAAACAGCTCGCCCGCTTTGCCGCTTCCGAGGGAACCCTGGAAAAGGTGCGGGCCCTGCAGCGGGAGGCGCTCGTCAGCAACAACCCGGAAATCGACTTCGACGAAATCCTGCTGCGCCGTTCCAAAAAGGCCTCCTTTCCCGCCAACTGGCAGGGCAACACCGGTATGCGCAGCACCGGGTTCGATAACGAAATCGCGCGGCTCTCCCTCAGCACCGGCAAGCTGCAGACCGTCTACCGCCCGGAAGGCGGCGATGCCTATGTCGGCGACATCAACCTCGATTTTGAAGCCGGGAAAATGCTGATCTCATCCGTCGGCTCCAAAGACGGGACCTGGCAGGTGTTTGAACTCAACACCGATGGATCCGGCCTGCGCCAGGTTTCTCCGGACATTGGAAAAGACGTCGACAACTATAACGGCATCTATCTGCCCGGCGGCGGGATGATCTTCTGCTCCACCGCCAACATGACCGGCATCCCCTGCATCGGCGGCAGCGGCAACGTCGGCACCCTCTACACCAGCGACCTCAACGGCGGCAACATGCGCCAGCTCACCTTCGAGCAGGATGCCGACTGGTATCCGTGGGTGATGGACGACGGCAAGATCATGTACCTGCGCTGGGAATACACCGACAACTCGCACTATTTCACCCGCATCCTCATGACCATGAATCCCGACGGCTCCCAGCAGCGCTCGATTTACGGCTCCAATTCCTACTGGCCCAGCACGCTGTTCTACGCCAAAAACATCCCCGGCAGTAACCGCAAATTCACCGCCATTGTTTCCGGGCACCACGGCATCAACCGCGAAGGCGAACTGGTCCTCTTCGACGTCGGCAACGGCGAACACAACACCGAAGGCGTCGTCCAGCGCATTCCCGGCTACGGCAAAAAAGTCCACGGCCTCATTCGCGATAAATATGCCGTCGGCAACTGGCCGCGCTTCCTGCATCCCTATCCGGTTTCGGACACCTATTTCCTCGCCGCCGGCCGCCTCGCACCGGGCGACCGCTGGGGCATCTACCTGCTCGACCGCTTCGACAACATGATTCCGCTGATGGAAGAAAAACGGATGCACCTGTTCGAGCCCGTGCCGCTCAAGCCCCGCCCCGTGCCGCGCGAAATCCCTTCGCGCCTGCGGCCCGATGCCGACGACGCGGTGCTCTACATTCAGGACATCTACGAAGGCCCCGGGCTCGCCGGCATTCCGCGCGGCACCGTCAAAGGCCTGCGCCTGCTCACCTACTCCTATGCCTACCGCCGCATGGGCGGTCATGCCGACCTCGCCATTGAAGGCGGCTGGGATGCCAAACGCATTCTCGGCACCGTCCCCGTCGAAGAGGACGGATCCGTCATGGTCCGCGTCCCCCACAGCACCCCGATCTCCATCCAGCCGCTGGACGAAAACGGCGCGGCCCTGCAGCTGATGCGCAGCTGGCTCGTCGCCATGCCCGGCGAATCGCTCTCCTGCATCGGCTGTCACGAATCCGCCCGCACCCCGCCGCTGCAGCGCACCACGCAGGCCATGCAGGCCGGTCCGCGGGAACTCACCCCGTGGCGCGGCACCAAACCCTACGGCTTCGGCTTCCTTCGCGAAGTCCAGCCCGTGCTCGACCGCAACTGTGTCGGCTGCCACGATGGCAAAGACGCGGGCCGCCCGAACTTCCAATCCCTGGAACCGATTCCGCGCGGCCGCGAATTTGCCGGCTCCTATCACGCCCTGCATCCCTATGTGAACCGTCCCGGCAGCGAAAGCGATTTCGAACTGCTGACGCCGATGGATTATCACTATTCAACCAGCGAGCTTTTCCAGCTGCTGGATAAAGGGCATCACGGCGTGAAGCTCTCGGAAGAAGACCGCAACACGCTCATCACCTGGGTGGACCTCAACGTGCCTTACCACCCCACCTGGGCCTCGCTCGAGGGCAACGACCGCGTCGCCACGATTTCCAACCGCGCACGCGAGCTCCGCAAACAGTTTACCGGCCTCGATGAAAACCCCAACTGGATGCCGCCGGAACCCCGCGGACGCCCGCAATACGTCGGACCCAAAACCCGCCCCGACAAGGAATCCCCCAAATCTCTGGACGGCCTTCCCTTCGACGCAGCCACAGCCAAAAAGTTGCAGGGCGCAAATGATACCTTCCAGCTGGAACTCGGCGACGGCATCAACATCCGCCTCCGTAAAATTCCAATGCCTGGAAAATCCTCCATCTGGATGGCGGAAACCGAACTGACCAACGAGCAGTTCCGGCAGTTTAAACCCGGCCACAGCAGCCGGGCGATCGACCAGCAGTGGAAAGACCACATCTATGCCGGCTATCCGGCCGACAAACCCGAACAGCCGGCCATCCGCGTCAGCTGGAACGATGCCATGGCGTTCTGCGAATGGCTTTCCGCAAAGACCGGCAAAACCATCACCCTGCCCACCGAAGAGCAGTGGGAATGGGCCTGCCGCGCCGGCAGTGCCGAGCCGTTCTATTTCGGCAGCGACAGCTTCGGCGACTATGCCAACCTCGCGGATGCCACCATCGGCGAACTGGCGGTCCGCGGGATCGACCCCAAACCGGTCAACGAACGCAGCCGCAGCCCGCTGAACGATTTTGTGCCGCGCGATGCGTCGGTGAACGACGGACAGCTTGTTCCCAACGGCACGGCCATGTATAAACCGAATGCCTGGGGGCTGTACGATATGCACGGCAACGTGGCCGAGTGGACCCGGTCGGATTTTGATGCATCGCGCAAAGCGGTTCGCGGCGGCTCCTGGCGGGACCGCCCCGAACGGGCCGCAGCGGATTTCCGCCTGGGCTATGCCCCCTACCAGCCGGTGTATAACGTCGGCTTCCGGATTATTATGGAGGAATAAAATGAAACGCTTTTTAACCATCCTGACCGCGGCGGCCTGGGCCGTATCGGTCCAAGCCGGTATTCCGGCGCTGTATATCTATGGCGATGTTTCCGACGACGGCGATATCCCGTCGGGCAGCAAGGAACCGTTCCATCAGATGCGCCTGAACGACACCTCGCGGCTGGGCATGACGGAGTTCAAAGAGGCCATTGAGGAAATCGGATTCGACCTGACGGAAGAATACGATGCCGCCATTGAACTCAATGACGCCTTCCTGAAAAACTATCGCGTCATCATCCTCGCTTCCAACCAGCGGAAATTCACCCCGGCCGAAGCCCGGGCGGTGAAAAACTGGGTCCGGCAGGGCGGCGGACTGATTGCCTGGTCCGACAGCGCCTTCGGCGGGCACTACCGCAAAGTCGGCATCGGCAATACGCTCGGGCGCGACAGTAACAACATCATAACGGAACCGTTCGGCCTGTATTTCCTGACCGATAACGGCGGCGGAAATTATCTGATCTCGAACTACACCGAGGACCACTACCTGAATAACAACAATCGCAAAGGCGGCGTGCGCTTTCGCGGCGAAGGCGTCAGTTGTGTCCGCGTATCACCTCCCGCCCGCATGCTCGCCCCGTTGCAGGAAGGCGGCCTCGGCGGAAAATTTACCGTCAACAAAGTCGATGCTCCCTACCAACCGAAGGCCGATGCCGCATTGGCGGTGGCGGAACCGGGCAAAGGCCGCGTCATCGGCGTGTTTGACCGCAACTTTTTATGGAATGCCGGCGACGGCACCCGCCTGAGTCATGTGGACAACCGGGAATTTACACAGCGCATGATGGCCTGGGCCGCCGGCCTGGAACATAAAATCAGGATCACCGGTAAAAAGCGCCCGGCCGATGGCGTGCTGAACCAGCCGCCTCAGCTTGTGGTAGAGGAAACAGTCACCGTATCCGGACTGCAGGCCGACCTCGTGGCCGCCGTAAAGGATGACGGCCTGCTGCACAGCTATCCGGAAATCCGCTGGAACGCCGGCAAACGAAACGACATCCGCTTTGAAAACGATAATCCGAATACGCCGGAAGTCCGCGTCTTCTTCCCGAAAGCCGGCACCTACACCATGCGGGTTACCGCGGACGATGGTGAATTTGCCGTAACCAGAAAAATAAAAGTCATCGTTAACCCCTGAGAAAACTATGTTGAAACCCATCCTTATCTCTTTATGCCTGGCCGTTTCTGCACACGCACAGCACCGGCTGCTGGTCAGCGGCTGCGGCTATGGCGAAGTGGCGGTGTTTGCCGAAGACGGCACCCGCGAATGGAGCTTTGCCGAAAAAAACGAGGCCGACGACGCCTGGCTCCTGCCGAACAACGATATCGTGATGGCCTATAAATACGGCATCCGCATCGTCCGCCCCGACTGGAAGAGCGGAAAAGGCGGCGAAATCCTGAACGACCGCCCCACGCCGAATAAAGGCGAAACGCACAGCTGCCAGCCGCTGCCGGACGGCGGCTTCCTGATCGGCGAAAGCTATGACGGGGTCTCCTTTATCGTCGAACTCGATGCCGCGCTCAAGGAAACCAAACGCATCGAACTCAAAGGACTTGGCGGGAAACACCAGACCTTCCGGCAGATCCGCAAAACCCCGCAGGGCACCTACCTCATCACCCAGCAGCAAAAGGGCGGCGTGGCCATGGAAATCGATGCCGACGGAAGCACCATCCGCAAATTTCCCGACGGGCGTTTTTCGGCCGAGCGGCTGGATAACGGCAACACGCTGATTGCCTGCGGCGATGCGCACCGGTTCATCGAAGTGGACGCCGAAAACAACATCGTCTGGGCACTGGAGCAGAACGACCTGCCCGGCATTTCCATCGGCTTCGCCGCCGGTGTGCAGCGCCTGCCGAACGGCAATACCATCTTCTGCAACTGGGGCGGCCACGGCGGTACTGCCGGCGATTCCATCATTGAAGTAACGCCCGATAAAAAAGTGGTCTGGTCCACCTCGCCCGGAAAAGCCAACCGCGCCGCCAACGTTAAAGTGATTGAATGAAGCGAATCCGGCCCATCCTGATTTCGCTCGCGGTGTTGTCCGCTGCGGCGGCCGAAACCTTTCTTTCGCCCTGCGACATTGATCTTTCCAATGATCGGAAAAACCTGCACATCACGGCCGCCACCGGGAATCAGATTCTTACGTTCGACCTGCGCACCCGCAAGGGTACGCCGGGCATTCCGCTGCCGGGTCGCCCCACCGGCCTGGCCCTGAATGCCGCCGGTACCACCTGGTATGTTACGGGCGGCGGTCACGAAGGCCGTGTCTGGCAGGTGCAGGCAGGCAGCATCACCGCTGAATTCAAAACCGGCCACACCCCGACCGCCCCCGTCCTTTCGCCGGACGGCGGCACCCTCTATGTCTGCAACCAGTTTGATAACGACGTCTCCTTCATTGATACCGCTTCCGGAAAAACCCGCGCCCGCGTTCCCGCCATTCGCGAGCCCAATGCCGCCGGCCTGACGCCGGACGGAAAAACGCTGTTTGTCGCCAATCTCCTGCCCGACGGCCGGGCGGATGCCGATTATGTCGCCGCCAAAATCACCGCCATCGATACCCACACCCAAACCACCGCAACCATTCCCCTCGTCAACGGGGCCGAAGGCGTGCGCGGCATAAAAGTTTCGCCGGACGGCCGCTTTGTTTTTGCTACGCACCGCATCGCCCGATACCTCGTGCCGACCACCCAGCTGGAACGCGGTTGGATTTCCACCGACGCGGTGAGCATCATTCGGGTGAGTGACCGTAAACTGATCTATACCGTCCTGCTCGATGATATCGATCAGGGATTCACCAATCCCTGGGCCATCGATTTTTCCAATGACGGGAAAACGCTCATCATCACCTCCGCCGGCAATCATGAAATCAGCCTGATCGACTACCCCGCCATGATGGAACGCGTCGCCGGGGCGGCATCCGATACCGGCGGGATGGAATCGAGCAACCTCTCTTTTCTCTCCGGCATTCGGGAGCGCATTAAACTGGAGGGCAACGGCCCCCGGTCGCTTGCGGTGGACGGGGAATTCATCTACGTGGCCAACTATTATTCCGACACGCTCGAAGTCGTGCGGCGCCAGCCGGACGGCAAGATCAAGCGCGGCTCGTTCGCCCTCGGCCCGGCACCGGCCATGACGCAGGAGCGCCTCGGCGAAATCTATTTCAACGACGCCGCCCTCTGTTTTCAGAACTGGCTCAGCTGCGCAACCTGCCACCCCGATGCCCGGACCGACGGACTCAACTGGGACCTGCTCAACGACGGCATCGGCAATCCAAAAAATGCCAAGTCCATGCTGCTCACCCATGCCACCCCGCGCGCCATGTGGCTCGGCGTGCGCGACGATGCCGAAACCGGCGTGCGCGCCGGACTCAAACATATTCAGTTTTCCGTCCGCCCCGACGAGGATGCCCAGGCCATCGACGCCTACCTGAAATCACTCACGCCGGTGCCCAGCCCCTATCTGGTCGATGGGCAACTCAGCGCCGCCGCACAACGCGGCAAGGCACTGTTCGAAGGGATGAGCTGTGCGTCCTGCCACCCCGCCCCGCTGTACACCAACCTGGAATTGATCGATGTCGGCACCACCAAAGGGCAGGACACCGGTAAACCCGTCGATGTCCCTTCGCTGATCGAAGCCTGGCGCACCGCCCCGTATCTGCACGACGGCCGCGCCGCCACCATTCACGATGTACTCAAATCGCAGGACCACGCCGGCATCCTGAAAAACACGAAGTCACTGACGGATCAGGAGCGCAACGATTTGGCGGAATACATCCTGTCGCTCTAAACTTCCGCAAAGCGAATAGAATCGCCCGGGCGAAGCTGCGCGAGAATCGGCAGATCATCCTCGACCACATTTCCAATCCTTGGATACCCGCCGGTGGTTGGATGGTCCGCCATCATCACGATCGGCAGTCCCGACGGCGGCACCTGGATCGTGCCCATGGCGATACCGGATGAAACCATCTGTTCATCATGCCGGAACGTAAGCGGCGTCCCCTCCAGGCGAATCCCCGTCCGGTCCGATTTGGATGAAACTGAAAACGCCTCGGTCAAAAACGTATTCAGCCCCCCGCAGTCAAACCAGTCCGCCTCCGGCCCCGGAATCACCCGAACGTAGACGGAGCATCCTGCTCCGTTATGCACCCT